>HF986342.1:25230-40280 GCA_000432655.1 Bacteroides sp. CAG:1060 | reverse complement strand
CGACTGGAGCCGTACTCGACGACGAATACGGACTGACCACCAGAACGAGTGCCGTCACCATCATCCCTATGTTCGTTGACTCTCTGAACATAGGAGACAATCCTATATTCAAGCGTTTCCGTATGTCCATCTGCAAAGATACGGTTTCGACTAACATTCCATCGCAGAAGAATATCCTGCAGACAATCAACATCTACGAATTGAATGCGCCTATAGACAAAGAAAAGGATTTCGACTGCAACAAGCCGCTTTCACATGCCTCAAAAAGAATAACCAAAGGTTTTCCGGTATATGACGGGGGCGACTCCCTGTCAGTGGAATTCAACGAGGAGTTCGGGCGCAAATTCTTGAGTCTCACAAAAGAAGACGTCAAGAGTTATGACAATTATGTAAAGAAAATTCCTGGAATCTATTTTGAGACCGAAAATCCGGACAACAAGGGCGGACGCATCAATATATTCAAGCTGCAGCTCGGCTTCGACAGCAATGGAGGTGCGTTCACAGGAAATCTCGCCCAGTTGGACTATAGTGCAGAATTCGAAGGAAAGAGAAAGGACACATCCATACTGTTCTACTTCGGTGCCACCAAATTCCACAATCTGGACTCCCTTCTCAACAACAGTTCCACCGGGAATTTCCCGCAATATGCCCTCAACCTGACCTCGCAGGAGACCCAATCCAAATTAGGAATGGCCACTGAGAAAATTTATATCGAGGGAGGCGGAGGATTGAAGCCGGTCATCAGAGCAAAGGATTTGAAAAAACTCGCCGAAGAGATGATTTCCGCCAAGGGAGGAGATCCTTCTCATACGGTCATCAATAAGGCAAGTCTGGTGTTTCCATTCGAATTCCCTTCAGACTACACTGAGATGGACAGATGGCCGCAGATTCTGTCTCCAACCGTAAAAATCAGTTCGGACGGGAAAGCGAGCTTCATGGGGCTGACAGACTCAAGTTCAAGCGCAGAGAATCAAGGAGACGTGAATCGATCCCTGTCCAATTACGCACCGGACATAACCTATCACATGCAGGAAATCCTGAAGATAGACGAGAACAACCCTGAGGACAGCAAAACAAAAAGATTCCTTAAAGGCAGCTACGACATTTGGATGCTTATTATGGCCAAGGAGAGCGTTACCACGACCAGTTCCGGCAACAAGGATCTCAGCGATATGTATAACTATCTGGCATATCAGAGCTATTATAACGGCATGTATGGCGGAGGATATGGATATGGCAGCAGCTACGGCAGCTACTATTCCAACTACTATAGTTATGCTATGATGGCCCAATATGCTGCAAGTTCCAAGGAGTCCACAAAGGAGTCAGTCCTTTTGGACAAGGACCGTTTCTATAGAGCCACCCTCAACGGACCTGGCAGCACGACAGGAAAGGGGCCTTATCTCGAATTGACCTTCGCAGTACCTCTGGAATAGAAAGACAGAAAAGGAACTCGACGAAAGAACATAAAAGGGGGCGTCCAAATCATTTGGCCACCCCCTTATTTCATTAAAATAAATTTCAATTACTTCGCAAGCTTCTCTGCTACTTTGTCGCAAGCATCCTTGACAGTAACGATAGCGCTGGTCTCCTCATCTGGAATCTTGATTCCGAAAACCTTCTCAAACTCCATAAGGAGTTCAACAGTGTCAAGAGAATCAGCACCGATGTCATTAGTGAAACTAGCGGATTCAGTTACTACTGATGGCTCTACGCCGAGCTTATCAACGATGATAGCCTTTACTTTCTCAAAAATTTCTGAATACTCCATTTTCTTTTGATATTAAGTTAATAGTACAATCTATTTTATCCTCCATTGATATTCAACGGAAAAGCACGCAAATTAACGAAAAAAAAACCGAAATTCCAAATCCGACTTCTCGAGGGGCCCACAGGGCAAGCGGGCCGGACTTGGCATCCACACAAAAACGCAACAATTTTTGTTTTTTTTGCAAAAATCGCTATATTCGAAAGCACTAACGTAACCAACCAACTCCTCCAAGGAGATATAGAAACCCAAGAGATTGATAAAGATGACAACCCAAGGCTTAATCCTTAGAAGACTTGCAGCAGGTCTTTTGGCTATTGCCTGTTGTGCGCCCCTTTTGAGCGCACAACAATTGCGAGTGACATACGAATACAAATATCACCCGTACAAAAATGAAAACCGCCTGAACGCCGACATGAATATGACTCTCGATATCGAAAAAGGAAGGACCGCTTTCTATTCGGAGACAGCATTCATGATGGACTCCCTCTGCTGTATAGCATTCAACGACAATGGAGAAACCGTAGATCATGACGCATACGGCAAATTGACACGGTTGCCAAGGGGGAGCTGCAAGGATTATATCTTGATCAAAAACGGAAATACCGCTCGGGTGCAACTAAGCGACGGAATACTTCACCTCTCTTATTCAGACACATACGTTCAGCCAGAGTGGACAATAGAAGAAGGGAATTATTCTTATCGCGGATACACCACACATAAAGCCACCTGCCACTTTATGGGAAGAGACTGGATAGCTTGGTACACAGAAGAAATCCCGTCTTCGGCAGGCCCATGGCTGCTGTCAGGACTTCCCGGCCTTATACTCAAAGCCCAGGACTCAGAGATGCTTTTTGATTTCAGTTACCGATATATAAGTGCAATAGAAGACACGGACTCTCGCTATGAGCAATTATCGTCTTTCTTTATCCCTCGCCCCAGCGAACGAAAGTATTTCTTCTCCGGCCCGCCTAAAGAAATGGGACTTCTGTATGACAAGATAAAAAACGACGCAAGTCTGGAAAATCAGTTGTTAGGAATAATCAGCAGCAAGACTTTGAATAAAGACGGAAGCCTGTCAGAGACGGCTCCGAAAGAAAGAATAAGCATCATCCCGGTAGAGTACTGGAAAAGTAAATAATGATAAGAGCCCGAGACATCACCCTCATCACGATACTGCTATTTCTGGTGAGCCCAATAAGCGTATTGGCACAAGATACCATACGAGGAACAGTCATTGACAACGAAGACAGCGCACCTGTCCCGGGAGCATATATTTGTGCTTTCTCCGACAATAAATTATTAGGCTACTGTACCAGCGAATCTGATGGGACATTCTTCCTGAGCTGCAAAAAACTCCAGAAAGAATCACTGTGTCCATGCTGGGCTATGAGGTGTTCAAGACGGACAACCTCAAGGACAATATCACAATAAGACTCAAAAGCAAAGCATTGGAGCTGAAAGGCTCCGTGAAAAAAAGCAGCCTCGTAACGGCCCAAGGCGACACTTTGGACTACGCGGCATCAGCATTCAAGACAGAGAACGACAGGTCTCTTGGAGACCTCCTACAGAATCTTCCCAATATAAGTGTCACACAAGGCGGGGGCATCATGTATAATGGCATATATATCAGGAAATTCTATGTGGAGGGCATGGACCTTATGGGTGGAGGATATGGTGTCATAACCAACAACCTTGACGCTGACAAGATTGCCAGAGTGGAAGTGTATCGCAACCATCAGCCGATCAGAGCCCTGAAAAACACAGATTCAGAAGGCAAGACCGCCACCAACATCATCCTGAAAGAAGACTATCGAAACACCTGGATCGGAAGTGCAGACGCAAGTCTCGGAGCACCAGTATTTCCGCTATTCAACGCCAAGGCCATGGCAAGCCAGTTCGGCAAGAAAAAACAGTCTTTGTTCCTGGCAAAGGCAAATAACCTTGGGCAGAACTACGAAGATGAGCTACAGATAAAGCCGTACGGTAACATACTGTCGTTCAGTTTCACTCCTGGAATCTTAGAAAAAGACTTCAGAACTCCTCTCACAAGTACTTTCCCCATAGCAAGCATCCCTAATGAGTATTATGTGGACAATACCGCTGCGCTTGCAACTGTCAACCGGCTTATAAAGATTGACAGCACGCGCCAGGTGCGGTTTTCAGTTAACTATTCATACAATCTCAGGCGTAATGAGCATTCGAAAGAGGAGACCATCTCGCTCGGAGACGAAGACTATTTCTATAGACTGGTCCAGAATGACGAAACAAACTCAAGGACAAACTACCTGAGAGTCGGCAGCTTCTATGAAGACAACAAAGCCGAACGGTACTTTTCGAATGAATTTCTGATGAGTGCCCAATATACAGGTTCGGATGCCAAGACAAATGCATACAGTACAAGCCCGGACTCCGAAAGCGACGATGAATTCAGGCAGCACTACACCCTTCCGTCACTCAAGATAGAAGACAATCTAAACTGGGCTAAAAAGTATAAGGTCTTCTCAGTAGAAGCAACAAGCAAGAACAGTTTCGTCCGGAACGCCCATAACTCTCTGTACTATACCTGTTTCCCGGCCAGTTCCGGCAGAATCTGGACAAACGTAAATCAGTCATATCAGGAAAATTCATTCAAAAGCAACAACTCTGCCGAATTCTCCACACGTCTGCATGGATTCAGAATCAAGCTTGTACCAAGTCTTGAAATCGGCTATATCACGCGGAACACCGTACTGTCCAACTCTCTCGAAAGCATCCTGGAAGGAGCCTCTGTCAACGGTGAGTACGGCATCTTCTACCTGACTCCAGAGGTAAAAGCCGTCATCTCGAAATATATCGGCCGGACAGAAGTCACCCTTAACATTCCGGCAGGTTATATGGCAATATTGCCCGACCTTGGAGAAAAGGTAACGTCCCCTTATTTCCGTCCGCAACTGTACCTCCAACGCAATTTTGGCAATCGTCTGTCGGGTTTGCTCCAGGCTTCCTTCTCTAAAAATGCTTCTTCCCCCGGCACAATCAACAGGACAACAGTAATGACTGACTACAGGACAGTGCTGCACGGGGACACTTTCCATAGAAGCACTATGTTTGATGCAAATATGAACATCAAATATTCAGACATGATCAACCTGTTCTTCGCCTCACTGACGGCATCCCACTCCAAGTATTCAGACGACACCGCTCCTAAGTATTCCATAAAAGGGAACTTCTATATCAAGGAGTTCCTGCCTACAACATCGGTAAGCACCTCGTCCAACATCAGGCTGACGCTGTCCAAATATATAGGGGCAAAGACCTTGAACATCGACCTTTCAGGCGGATTGACAAGCACAAGTTCTGAAGACTATGTCAATTCCTATCCCTACAATTCGTTCACCTTCACCAAAGACATAAGACTCACCCTCAAAAGCAACCCGGCAAGATGGATTCAAGCGGAAGTCACTGGCAGTTGGGACCACTCCGACATTCGGTCCTCTGGTAGCGAACAGTCAAAAGCGAGCTCCCACGAAACTGCATCTGATCGCGCCAAAGCCAGCACATTTATGCTAAATGCGACATTAGGGATATATCCTACCAAAAGGCTTAACCTCACAAGCGACGTTTTCTTGAGCGAGAGGTGGTTCAGGGACAATCACATTACAACACCTCCCCTTATCAAGGTTACGGCAGAGTGGAAATTCAGCCTTTTCTCACTATTTGTCTCATGTCAGAACCTGCTTGATATATCTTCTCTTGACAATATAACGCAAGACAGATTCATCACAAGCAGTACAAGCCAGGCTCTTCGCGGGAGGGAGTTTCTGATCGGGTTCAGGATGACGAACTAAGCTCTGTCAGGAGCGGCTGAGAGCAAGCCAGATACGGAGTCCGTTGAGTGAGTTGAGCAGATAAAAACTATACTTTACGAGATATATCAGAGCATAGGAGTCATGAGGCGAAGAGGACAGTGTGAGGGCCCACATCACGACAGATGAGACATTTACACCAATCCAGAACACCCACTGCTCCATATAGGCTGTAGACATAAGAAGCTGTCCCATGATATTGCAGACCGTGGACATGGCATCGGACAAAATACCCAGCTTGAGCACAGAAGCCACCGCTCCTCCGGACACGGGATTCGCTGTGCCGGACACCCTGAACAGAATATAGTAGCAGACCGCGGAACCGGCAAGAAATGCCCCGGCACCTATCCATCTGGACTTGGCGCCAAGTCTGCGAGCCTTAAGTTTAGTGCCGGAAGATGCACCTCCGCGCTTGCGCCACTGAAAAAAGCCCACAAACTGCATCGGCAAGAAATAAAGCAGATGAAGAGCCGCATTGCCATATTTGCCGCTCATATAGCACATTACTCCATAAATGCTGACATCAAACAAGCCAAAAAGGAATGTCAGAATCTTGGCATTGGCCGAGCACACAGTACTTAATACGCCCATAAGAGAGCCGAATGCGGCCACGATAAGAAGCGCATGATCGGTCTGGGATGAACGGAGTTTATACAAGGTAGCAGCCACCATGGCCAGAGTCATCCCCGTAAGGATGAAGATGTTGAACCATTTGTTGAATTTGTCGCTATTGTTCATTTCCAAGATGTGTTTTGATTCTTTCTGCCAATACAGGACCCACCAGTGCCGAGAGTTCTTCATCAGATGCCGACATTATCCTTGCCACACTGCCAAAATGCATCATAAGACGCTGCTCTGTCTGCTTCCCCACTCCCTTTATATCCCGGAGCGCGGAATGGACGGCAGCCTTGCTGCGAAGCGAGCGGTGGAAGGTTATTCCAAACCTGTGGGCCTCATCACGAATTCTCTGAAGAACCTTAAGCGCCTGGGAATTACGATCCAGGAACAGCGGATACGGATCTCCCACCCGTATTACCTCTTCAAGACGCTTGGCAAGACCTATCACTGTAAGTCTGTTCTGGATACCAAGTTCGCAAAGGGCCTGATAAGCAAAATCAAGCTGTCCCTTACCACCGTCTATCACCACGAGCTGAGGAAGATCCTCCGGCGATTCTTCCAACATGCGCGCATAGCGGCGGTTCACGACCTCCTTCATGGAGGCATAGTCATTGGCACCGATGACAGTCTTTATCTTGAATTTGCGGTAGTCTTTCTTTGACGGCTCCGCATTGCGGAATACCACGCACGAAGCTACAGGATTGGTTCCCTGAATGTTGGAATTGTCAAAGCATTCCATGTGTACGGGAAGTTCGTCCATACCAAGCGCCTTTCGCAGTTCTTCAAGCACCGCGGAGCGGAACTCGTCCGGATTGGTGTGTTCCCGCTGCTTGAGGGAATTGAACCGGAACTCCTTGGCATTCTTGTCGCTCAGCTCCAGAAGTGCAAGTTTGTCTCCGCGGACAGGAATCTTGAACTCCACGCCAGGCATCTCCACATCCGGAAGGAACGGGACTATCACTTCCCGGCATAAGACACCGAATTTGGATTCAATCTCTCCTATGAAAGTGCTGAGTACCGACTCTCGCGTCTCCTCAATATTCAGCTTGAACCCGAGATTAAGCGACTGTATGATGGCTCCTCCCTTGATACGCATGAAATTGCCGAAGGCTTCACTGTCATCCTGAACCAGAGAAAAGACATCTATGTCCCTGTCGGAAGAGGCGGTTATGATAGATTTTGAATAATGGCTCTGAAGAGCTTCCATCTTGGTCTTATACCCTTGGGCCAATTCAAATTCAAGATGGTCCGCAGCCTGCTCCATCAGAAACTTATACTTGCGGACAATCTCCCCTACGCCGCCGCTCAGGAGTCGCGTTATTTCATCTATGTACCCCGTGTATTGTTCCCTGGACACGCCGCCAACACAGCAGCCCTCACAACGTCCGATATGCATCTCAAGACAAGGACGGAACTTATGACGCAGAACCGCATCGGAGGTGACACTGTATTTGCATGTACGCAGCGGATAAGTCGAATGGAAGAATTCCACAAGCGTCTTGGCGTGCATCACAGAACTGTACGGCCCGAAATATCTGGAGCCATTGTGGAGCACGCGTCTGGTAAGGAACACGCGCGGAAACTCTTCAGAAGTGACACAGATCCACGGATACGTCTTGGAATCTTTAAGAAGGATGTTGTAACGAGGCTTGTACTGCTTGATAAGATTATTCTCAAGCAACAGGGCGTCCGCCTCGCTGTCAACGACGGAATACTGAATGTCGGCAATCCTGGAGACCAGAATACGGGTCTTGGTATTGAGCCGCTCCGGAGATACGAAATACTGGGAAACCCGCTTGTTGAGGTCCTTCGCCTTGCCTACATAAATTACATTCCCCGCTGCGTCATAATACCTATATACGCCCGGGGAATGCGGTAAAAGTCCTATTTTGTCTCTAACGTCCAAGAGCTTCGGCTACAGCCTTTTCTATGTCAGCTCCTCTCAAATCACGCTTAAGGATGGTTCCGTCCGGACCGACAAGCATAATGTGAGGAATACCCTCTATGCCATAGATATCGGTAGGAATCTTTTGGGCATTGATAATCTGGCTCCAAACGACACCGTGCTCTGCGGCAGCCTTTGCAGTATCTTCAGGCTTATCCCACACAGCTATGCTCAACACATCGAAATCGTCACCTTTGTACTTGTCATAGACAGCGGCGATGTTAGGAATCTCCCTCTTGCACGGACCACACCAGCTTGCCCAGAAATCTACCAGAACGTATTTTCCTTTTCCTACAAAATCAGAGAACTTCACTGCACTTGCAGGATCCTCAGGATCCTGAAGAACGGTAAAATCTGTGAACATCTGTCCTTCCGCAGTGGCTTTCTTGGAAGCGATGGTCTCTTTGAGGTTGATGATAAACGCATTGGTATCAGCAACTTCGCTCTTGATCATACCTACCATCTCCTCAAGTTCATTAGCCTCAAGCGCAGAATAAACCTCCTGAAGAGCGACTACCGCCACCGGACTGGACGGGTTCTTCTTTATGACAGACTTCGCATCTGAAATATATTGTTTCAGAGTCTTCTCGTAAAGACTTTCAAGCGCAGCACTACGCGCCTCATCCGTCATCGTAGTATCGCTTGTAATATTCTCCGTCTTGGCCTGATAATCTTTCATAAGGGTCTCTACCTTTGCCTGGTAGTCCGCAACTTTCTGCTCTTCTGAGACAGATTTGCAGCCGACGGTCAGCACAAGGACTGCGGCTGCCAAAATGATGGTGTTTCTCATATAAAAACGCATTGATTAATGTATTGTCAACAAAAAACCGGCTCCGAATATTCGGAACCGGCACAAATATAGTAATTTTATTGAAATTACTTCTGATTGTCCCTGCGAGGACGACGGTCAGGACGACCACCGCGACGCTGCTCACCGCGTCCGCCACGATTCTGGCCTGCAGCCTGAGCATTTGCTGCTGAAAGGGCTGCCGGAGTAAGATCCTGCTTACCGTAGCGCTCACCGTTGCAAATCCACACCTTGATTCCGAGGGCTCCTACCTTAGTGTTAGCTACTGCGAGAGCATAGTCAATGTCTGCACGGAATGTATGGAGAGGAGTACGTCCTTCCTTGAACATTTCATTGCGAGCCATTTCTGCTCCACCGACACGTCCGCTGATGAGGACCTTGATGCCCTCAGCACCCAAACGCATGGTGTTGGCTACAGCCATCTTGATAGCTCTTCTATAGGAAACACGACCTTCAATCTGACGGGCAATGCTGTCAGCGACGATGTGTGCATCCACCTCAGGACGCTTAACCTCGAAGATATTGATCTGAACGTCTTTCTTGGTCACCTTCTTAAGCTCTTCCTTAAGTTTGTCAACCTCAGTACCGCCCTTTCCGATGATGAAGCCCGGACGAGCAGCATAGATAGTTACAGTGATGAGCTTGAGGGTTCTCTCGATGATGATGCGGCTGAGGCTTGCCTTTGCAAGACGGTTGCCGAGATATTTGCGAATCTCGTAGTCCTCAGCGATCTTCTCTGCGTAGTTACCACCGCACCAGTTAGAGTCCCAACCACGGGTGATACCGATTCTGTTGCTGATAGGATTTGTTTTCTGTCCCATATTATTTATTCTCTACTGGTTGTTTTACATCGAGAACAACGGTAACGTGGTTGGAACGCTTGCGGATGCGACCGGCTCTACCCTGAGGGCAAGGACGGATGCGCTTGAGCATACGACCGCCATCGACCATAATGGTCTTGACATATACGTTTCCGTTATCCAATTCACTACTCTTGTCCGGATTCTTGGCTTCCCAGTTGACAATTGCGCTGCGAAGGAGTTTCTCCAAACGACCTGATGCCTCTCTCTTTGAGAATTTCAAAAGATCGAGAGCACGGTTAACCTCAACCCCGCGGACTGTATCAGCCACAAGACGCATCTTACGAGGTGATGTAGGCACATCATTCAGCTTGGCAACAGCTGTAACCTTCTTCGCCTCCTTGAGGCGTTCAGCCATAAGTCTTTTACGCTTTCCCATAATGATTACTTCTTATTGTTACCTGCATGTCCTCTAAATGTACGTGTAGGGGCGAATTCCCCGAGCTTATGACCAACCATCTGCTCTGTAACGTAAACAGGGATGAACTTGTTTCCGTTGTGGACAGCGATAGTATGGCCGATAAAGTCAGGAGAGATCATACTGGCACGTGACCAGGTTTTGACCACTTCCTTCTTCTTGCTACCATCATTCATAGCAAGAACTCTTTTCTCCAGTGCTTCCTGGATATATGGACCTTTTCTTAATGAACGACTCATAATCTCTAAAGTTTATTCCTGTTATTTCTTTCTTCTTTCAATAATGAACTTGTTTGAAGATGCCTTAGGATTACGTGTCTTGTAGCCCTTAGCTGGCAATCCCTTGCGTGAACGTGGATGTCCACCGGATGCACGGCCTTCACCACCTCCCATCGGGTGATCAACCGGGTTCATTACAACACCTCTGTTGTGAGGGCGGACACCGAGCCAACGCTGGCGGCCGGCCTTTCCATGGCTCTCCAGACTGTGATCTGCATTGGACACAACACCGACTGTAGCACGGCAGGCAACAAGCACCATACGTGTCTCACCTGAAGGCAGGCGGAGAACGGCGTGGTTTCCTTCACGGGCTGCAAGCTGAGCAAAAGTACCGGCAGAACGTGCCATTGCAGCACCCTGACCAGGACGAAGCTCGATATTGTGAACAACTGTACCAACAGGAATCTCGCTCAGAGGGAGGCAGTTACCAAGCTCCGGAGCGACACCGCTTCCAGAAGCGATAACCTGACCAACCTTGAGTCCCTGAGGGGCGATGATATATCTCTTCTCGCCATCCTCATACTGCACAAGAGCGATACGCGCACTGCGGTTCGGATCGTACTCGATAGTGAGAACGGTAGCAGGGCATGTATCCTTGTCACGACGGAAGTCAATGATACGGTACATTCTTTTGTGACCGCCACCGACATAACGAACGGTCATCTGACCGGTATTGTTACGTCCGCCAGTGCTTTTAAGAGGCTCAAGCAATGATTTCTGAGGTTTCTTCGCGGTAATCTCTGAGAATGTGCTGATTACCTTGTTTCTCTGACCGGGAGTAACCGGTTTGAATTTTCTTACTGCCATTGTCTGTACCTCCCTTAAATATTAGCGTAGAAATCAATCTTATCCTCACCTGCAAGAGTGACATAAGCCTTCTTGAAGTGATTCATACGGCCGCGGAGCATACCTGACTTTGAATAGCGGCTCTTGCGCTTGCCGTGATAATTGACTGTATTGACATCTGCAACAGAGACATTGAACATTTTCTCCACTGCCTCCTTGATCTGAAGTTTGTTGGCGTCACGATCTACGATGAAGCCATAACGGTTCAACTTTTCGCCCTGAGCCGTCAACTTCTCTGTAACTATTGGCTTAATGATAATTCCCATCTTCTGAGTCGTTTATCGCATGTTTCTTTCTGCAAGAATGTCCTGAACACCATCTACAAGAACGAGAGTCTTCGCGTTCATGATAGTGTAAGTGCTGATTTCATCAACAGATGTGACATTGACCTGCGGAAGGTTGCGTGATGAAAGATAGATGTTGGTTGAATTTTCAGGAAGCACATAGAGAACCTTACGATCTCCAGCCTTGATAGCTGTAGTGATCTTAAGAAGTTCCTTGGTCTTAGGTGCGTCCATTACAAAAGGCTCAAGCATGATGATTGCATTCTCGGCAGCCTTGTAAGAAAGAGCTGACTTGCGTGCAAGGGCTTTCACCTTCTTGTTCAACTTGGTGTGATAGAAACGTGGCTGAGGGCCGAATACGCGGCCACCGCCGACGAAGATATTGGACTTGAGGCTACCGTGACGAGCGCCACCGCCGCCTTTCTGACGTCCGAGTTTCTTGGTACTGTGTGAGTTCTCGCTGCGATCCTTGGTCTTGGCGTTGCCGTGACGCTGATTGGCGAGGTACTGTACTACATCAAGATAGATGGCGTGATCGTTCGGAGTGATACCGAATACGCCTTCCTCAAGAGTAACGTTCTTTCCGGAAGGAGTTCCGTCGATTTTCAAAACTGGTAATTGCATACTCTTAAGCCTCCAAAATTACATAAGAACCCTTGGCTCCCGGAACGGAACCCTTGACAACGATAAGATTGTTCTCCGGAATCACCTTGACAACCTGAAGGTTCTCCACCTTCACTCTCTCGTTGCCCATGTGACCTGCCATACGCATTCCAGGAAGAACGCGGGAAGGCCAAGATGATGCACCCATTGAACCAGGGTGACGAAGACGGTTGTGCTGACCGTGAGTCTGTCCGCCTACTCCGGCGAAACCATGACGGTGAACAACGCCCTGGAAACCCTTACCTTTAGAGGTACCGATGACGTCAACATAAGCCACATCCTCAGTGAAGATGTCAGCCACAGTGAACTTGTCACCGAGTTTCAGCTCTCCCTGGAAGTCCGCCTTGAACTCGACGAGCTTACGCATAGGAGCGGTTCCTGCCTTTTTAAAATGCCCCATCAGAGGCGCGCTGGTGTGCTTTTCGTTGGTTTCGTCATAGGCAAGCTGTACAGCGGCATAACCATCTTTCTCTACTGTACGGAGCTGCGTAACAACGCACGGACCAGCCTCGATAACGGTGCATGGTATGTTCTTACCATCGGCACCGAAAACGGAAGTCATTCCGATTTTTTTTCCAATTAATCCAGGCATTGGTTTGATAATTAATTGTTTATAAATACTTTATAAGTAACCGCATAATTTGCGGGCTGCAAATATACGGCTTTTTTTTTAATTTACAAACACAACACCTTGATATTGTATAAAATAGTTGCTAAATTTGCCTTGCTAATGATGAATTTGACGAGGATGCTAGGATTTTTGAATTTTACTCTGACAGACCTTTTGGACATCGTGATGGTGGCTGCCATCATCTATTTGGCATTCAGATGGATAAAAGGATCCAACGCCATCAATATCTTCATTGCAATTATCATAGTGCTGCTGGTCCAGATAGTATCATCTGCCTTGGGCATGAAGATGCTGTCCTCCATCCTGGGGACGCTCATCGATGTTGGAGCCGTAGCTATCATCGTTATATTCCAGCCGGAAATCCGGCGATTCCTGAGCACCATAGGCCGTAGGGCCGGAAGTTCCATAGAGAAACGGCCGATGCTCAGAAAACTGCTCGTCAAGACCGAAGTCGAGTCCGTGGACGCCAAGTCCATCACGGCAATAGCCCAGGCCTGCCAGGAAATGTCGGAGCAGAAAACAGGCGCACTGATCATAATCAGACAAAAAGACTTGCTTCAGTCCATTATAGATACGGGAGACATCATAGATGCCGAAATCAGCAGCAGGCTGATAATGAACATTTTCTTCAAGAACTCCCCTCTACACGACGGAGCGATGATTATAGGCAGCAATCGCATAATCGCCGCCAGGTGCACCCTTCCGATTACGGAAAGGACAAACCTTCCGGCCCGTTTGGGAATGCGCCACAAGGCTGCAGTAGGGATATCGGAGCAGTGCGACGCCATGGTCATCGTGGTGAGCGAGCAGACGGGCAGAATATCATTCGTAAGAGGAGGCGAGATAGAGACGATTGACAGCATAAGCCGACTCAAGCTTCTATTATCGGAGAAAAGCTTATGAAAGACCACAGACTTGAATCAAAATTAGGATTTGAAAAGATAAGGAAAACTATCTCGGACCGCTGCATGACAGACTATGCGGCGCAGAGAGTAGAGGAGGAAGAGTTTTCTACGGATGCGCAAATCATCGAACAGAGATTGGCGCTGACGGACGAGATGCGGCTCATCCTCATGTTCGAGGAGAATTTTCCTACCACCGGATACATTGACACGTTGTCTTTTTTAGATGGACTTCAGAAAGCCGGCTCGTGCATCGACATTATGTCTCTGGGCAAGCTGAAAACCCTTACGGATACCATCCGAAGACTCCTTCACTTCTTCAGCGGAGTCAAAGACGGAATATATCCCAAGCTGAAAAAACTCGTATCCGCCATCAACTCCTTTCCGGAAATCCAGAGACGCATCGAGACGATTCTCGACAAATATGGAGATGTTAAAGACTCCGCTTCCGACGCTCTGATGGAGATTCGAAACGCCCTGCGCAACAAAGAGAGCGTCATATCCAAAAGAGCGGCAGCCATACTCAGACAGGCGCAGGAAGCAGGAATCGCGGACGAGGGGGCCTCTGTGGGAATAAGGGACGGAAAATACCTCATTCCTGTCAGCAGTTCTTCCAAAAGAAAGATTCAGGGATTTGTCTATGACGAGTCGGCCTCAGGCAAAACGACCTTTATCGAGCCGGCGGAAATAATAGAACTGGAGAACGAAATCAGCAGCCTGCACTTCGAAGAGGCTCGTGAGATTCAGAGGATTCTGTATGATTTCACCGAATTTCTCCGTCCCTACCTCCCGGAACTTATGGCGGGAGCATCCCTTGTCGGGGAAATAGACTTCCTGATAGCCAAAGCCCAGACCGCTCTTGACTTCATAGCCGGAATGCCGGTAATCTCCACCGACGGACGTCTGTCTTTAAGAAAGGCAAGGCATCCGCTTCTGGAAAAAGCATTGGCCGGCGAGGGCAAAAACATGGTTCCCCTGACCGTCTCTCTCGATCCGCGCAAGCGCATATTGCTGATTTCCGGACCAAACGCCGGCGGCAAGTCCGTATGCCTCAAGACAGTCGGTCTTCTTCAGTATATGTTTCAGTGGGGAATGCTTATTCCTACGTCGGAGACTTCCGAATTGCCAATATTCGACAGGATAGTTGTCAGCATCGGAGACAACCAGAATATCGAAGACGA
>HF986342.1:12025-25147 GCA_000432655.1 Bacteroides sp. CAG:1060 | reverse complement strand
CGCTCGTACTCATAGATGAGTTCGGCTCGGGCACCGAGCCGGCCGCGGGCGGAGCCATAGCCGAAGCCATACTCAGCGAAATAGACCGAAGAGGCGTATACGGTGTCATTACGACCCACTACACCAACCTCAAACTCTACGCATCCGGCGCAGACACTCATGTCACAAACGGCGCGATGCTCTATGACTCATCCAAAATAGCCCCTATGTTCAAACTGGAAATAGGCCTTCCGGGCAATTCGTTCGCATTCGAACTCGCCCGCAAGATGCGCCTTCCGGAGAACATAGTCAAAGATGCGGAGAACAGAGCCGGAGAAGAATTCGTGGGCATCGAACGCAACCTGCGCAAAATCGCGCGGAACCGCCGGGCTCTGGACGAGAAGCTGCAGAGAGTCAAAAACAGCGACAAGGCTCTCACCGGGCTCACCGAGAAATACACAAAAGAGCTCGAAGACATAAAGCGGCAGAAAGAAGAAATCCTCTCAGCCGCAAGACAAGAAGCCGAAGAGATAGTCAAAGGCGCGGGACGGCAGGTCGAGAAGACGATAAAGGACATCAAGGAAGCGCAAGCGGAAAAGGACAAGACAAAAGCGGCAAGACTGGAGCTTCAGGGATTCCTCGGCGCCATACAGGAAAAGAAAGTCACAGAGAAAAAGAACAAGGACGAATACATTGACCGCAAGATTGCGCAGCTGAAAAAGCGCAAGTCCAAAACGGACGTCCAGGAAAACAAGACTGACACAAAAAATGCAGGACCGCTCAAGGTGGGCGAGAAAGTGCGCATAAAGGACAGCGGAATGGTGGGCGAACTGGCCAAAATCAGCGCCAAATCAGCCACCGTCATTGTAGGGAACATCAGCAGCACGCTGAGTCCGTCACGCATCGAACGCATCTCTTCCAACGAATTCCGCGAAGCTTCCCGCAAGGCGTTCACGGCCCCGCGCAGCAAGGTGGACAGCTCCATTACCGAACGCAAGCTGAATTTCTCTCCGGAACTGGACATACGAGGCGAAAGACTCTCAGACGCATTGAACATTGTCACGCACTATATAGATGACGCCATCATGCTGAACATCGGGACGGTACGCATAATCCACGGAAAGGGCACCGGCGTTCTCAGGGAAGAAATCCAAAAATACCTTCGCACGATTCCTGGCATCCTGCGCGGCGCTGCGGGTATAACCGCCAGCGACGAAGACATCAGAAATGGCGGTGCGGGCGTAACCGTAGTAAAGCTATGAGATACAACAGGAATACCATCTGGAGGAAAGGCGAAGAGAGAGCCGCCGAATTTCTTGAAAGCCACGGGCACACCATTTTGGCACGAAATTGGAGGTATTCCCACATAGAAATTGACATCATAAGTATCAAGGGCCGCGAACTTCACATTGTGGAAGTAAAAAGCAGAGAGGTTCCATCCGACCAGGCCCCTGAGAACAGGGTGGACGCACATAAACAAAAGATGATGACATCAGGAGCAGGAGCTTTCCTGCGCTCAAAATACAGAGCCGGACTGCCGGAAGATCTGGAAATCGTATTCGATGTAATCTCGGTACTTGTCAATGGCGAATTGTTTGAAATAGAATATTATCCACAAGCTTTCATACCATTATATGCTTAATAACCACTCATATTGTATAATTATGGCCGGCGGATTCGGCTCCCGCTTCTGGCCCATCAGCAGAGCCGACAAACCAAAGCAGTTCCTCGACTTCACGTCGGAAGGAAAGTCATTCCTGAGGCAGACATACGACAGAATGAAGGACATAGTCCCGGATGACAACATTCTGGTCGTCTCTCTTTCGAGATACGAAGAGCTCGTAAAAGAGCAGCTCCCGGAGTTAAAGGACGAGAACCTCCTGCTTGAACCATACAACCGCAACACCGCACCGTGTCTGGCATTCGCCAATTACACAATCCTCAAGCGCGACCCTCTGGCAGTGACGCTGGTCATGCCGTCCGATCAGATAATCGGGGACCATGTGGAGTTCAACCGCATCCTTGCCAACGCCTTCAGTTACGCCGCCGGGACCAACGCCCTTATCACCATCGGTGTCGTGCCTACAAGACCGGACACCAATTTCGGATACATCCAGATGATGAATGCGCATGCGGAGAAGGATCAGCCGATAAAAGTCAAGACTTTCACCGAAAAGCCAGACGTTGACCTGGCAAAAGTATTCATCGAAACAGGTGAATTTCTCTGGAACACCGGAATATTTATATGGAAATCGGCCGAAATCAAAAAGGAACTGGAGCTGCACATGCCGGAAATCACACGACTCTGGGCCGGATGGCAGGACATGCTCGGCACAGATAAAGAGCGCGGTTTTCTCGAACGGATCTACACGGACATGCCGCGCGCGTCCATAGACTACGCCTTGATGGAGAAAACGGAAAACGCATGGGTATATCCAGCCAAATTCAGCTGGGCGGATATCGGCAACTGGGACTCTCTCTACGAGTATCTCGCCACACATGACGAGAACGACAACGCCATAAGCCTGAAGAACAAATGCCTGATTCAGGAATGCAAGCGCAACATAATTTATTCCGACAAGCCGAACAAACTGTTTGCCATGCGCGGTATTGAGGACTGTATCATCATAGACACCAAAGACGTGTTGATGATATGTCCGCGCGACGTGGACAAACTGAAGGAATTCCTCTCAAGCCTCGCAATGCCGGAATTCGAAGCATTCAGATAAAAGTTTCAACATGGACCCGGAATACTCACGCCTGCTGTCGGACGATGTCCACAACTTCATGAGATCTCCCGTGAGGGAGATTTTCAAAAAGGTGGATCTCGGCTCAATATATTCATTCGCCGGAGGATACCCCAACGCCTCCACGTTTCCTACGGAAGATATAAAGCGCATTTGCGCAGAGGTAATCGACCGGTACGGAAGCAAGGCCCTGCAATATGGTGCGACACAAGGGGTTAGCGAACTGCGGGAAGCCGTGGCACACAGATACGGAGTCCCGGTCAGCCGTGTACAGATAACCACATCCTCCCAGCAGGGTATAGACATCTGCACAAGGATTCTGGTCAATCCGTCAGACGTCATCCTTACATCCAGCCCGACATATCTCGGAGCCATACAGTCATTCAAGTCATATCGCGCGGATATCCGGCCTATGCTGAGTTGGGATGAGAAGACCTGCGGAGTGGAGAGCGCAACGCTCGGCAAAGCCAAATTCTGCTATGTAATCCCGGACTTTCAGAACCCGAGCGGAGAGACAATGACCCTGCAGGAAAGGGAACAACTTGCAGCGCTTTCCCGCAAATACGGATTCATCATAGTGGAAGACAGCCCGTACAGAGAACTGCGATACACCGGCTCTCCGGTCAGAACCATTTACTCTCTGGCTCCGGAGCGCACGATACATCTCGGCAGTTTCTCGAAGATTTTCGCTCCGGGATTCAGGCTCGGGTGGGCTATCGGACCGGAAGAACTATTGGACAGCATCTATGTCTGCAAGCAGTCTCTTGACTTGTGTCCCCCGGTGCTGGATCAATACATAGCGGCAGAATTCATGAGCAGCGGTGCCCTTGACCGCAACCTGGCAAAAAGCATAGCCTACTACAAGGAAAAGCGCGACCACATGATCGCGCTCCTCGAAAAATATATGCCCGAAGGAGTAAGCTGGACCCATCCGGAAGGCGGGCTGTTCCTGTTCCTTACTCTCCCTGAAGGTACCAATACCGTCGCTCTTTATGACAAAGCCCTTTCTGCCGGTGTGGCGTATGTGGCAGGCTCGTTCTTTTATCCGGACGGAAGTCATCGCAACACAATGCGCCTCAACTTCTCATTCCTGGACAAAGACAAGATGGAAGACGGTATCAGGATTCTGTCTCAAATCATTACTCGCTGATAAAACCCTGCACCTTCAAGGTTTCAGCATCGAGAGTAATTGCAATATAGAAAACATCCTTGGCGAAAGTCACCTCGTATATGGCATCCGAAGGACGGCCTTTTTTCTCAAGGTCGGCAAGCATTTCATCGACAGTTTTGAACGCTCCGGACACCTCTTTCCCATCCTTATAGACTTTTACGGTCTTCAGCGTGCCAAGGTTGAGTTTGCCCTCGCCTTTTGCATACGACTTCCATACAGACAACACCTTGTCCCACGAAGAGCAAGCCGTCTCGTCAAGGACCGCATCTACGGTCTTGACCTTCCCGTTCTTCTCGTTATTGAAAGCCTCTACGGTAAACCTGTTGCCCAGCAGGTCCTCAGCCCTTTCGAAAAAGAGACTCTTGTCCCTCTCTTTTGAGAGCACGAACATAGCCGTGACAAGGTCCGTATATGTAACTCCGGGCCATCCTCTCAAGACTGACTCATCCAGAGTGAGGTAATTGTCCATGATTAGGAATGCGAAATTGCCGGTACTGAGAAGCAGTGCAAGCCTGACGTTTCCGCCGGCGTACGCAAATGATGTCAGGAAAGTGGAGGATGTCGCGCTATGGCTGCCGAAGAAAGACATTGCTTCTTCCTGCGACGTCAAAGTACCGGATCCGTCCAGTGTTTTATATTTTGCCTCAATAAACGCACCATATCCGAGTTGCGATGAATTGCCCACAAAATGGTTCCACAGCACCTTGGAATTATCCTCATTCATAGGCTGGGCTACGATTTTGGCGATATTGCCACGGGCATCTCCGGAAGCAATGATATTGAGACTATAGTCCTTGCCTTCAACCGTGCAGACGCCCTTAAGCACTATCAAGGCTGCATAGTCATCCAGAATGCTTATATTCTCCGAATATTTCTTCGCGAAGTCCTTGTAAGGAGTGTTGAGGTCTTTGACCAACTCCTTGTAATCAAAAGCCAAACTCTTAACCTCCGGCTTCACTTCTTCTTTCTTGCAGGACACCATGAATATGGCAGAAAGAAAGACAGCTGCCCAAAACAACGATTTATGCTTCATATCAGATTATTTTAAGAATCGCAAATAAACAGCAGCCACGGAAGTAACCGCAGCAGTCTCCGTACGCAAACGGCTCGACCCGATATGCACCGGAGTCCATCCGAGTTCTATTGCCAGATTCACCTCTTCCTCGGAAAAATCACCCTCCGGACCTATCAGAATCGCAATATCCGGAATCTGTCCGTCCTTAACGGAATATTCCGCAAGCGCTTTCGCTATGGACTGACGTTGTGATATATCCAACTCCTCATCACAAAAAGCAATCAGGCGCAGTTTCTCCTCTGGCACCTGGCCAAGATATGTCTTGACACTTACCGGAGCAAGCAACTGCGGGACATACGCCTTGAGGGACTGCTTGGCTGCCGAAAGGATAAGCTTGAAAGTCCTTCCGGTATTGATAACCCTTCTCTCGGAATGCTCTCCAAGCACAGGAACAATCGTGTCCACACCTATTTCCGTAGCTTTCTCCAGAAACCAGTCGTACCGGGAACTGTTCTTCGTAGGGCTGACAGCCATCTGAAGACGATAAGGATGTCCTCCGAATTCGTCGGTATAGGATTCAACCACAGCTTCCGCCTTCTTGGTATCAGCTATGGAAAGACGGCACTGGTAAAGCCCGCCTCTACCGTCAATTATATTGATGCTGTCACCTTCCCTATGGCGAAGCACCTTCACGCAATGTGCAGATTCCTCCGGATCAAGTCGCACGACACCAGCTTGGATATCCCTTGAAAAAAACAGTTCCATTATTTAAACAGTGTTCTGACCAGCTCGGGCACATCCCGGACACGGATACACCGTATATTCCCCGGAACATTCTCGATACTGGTATATGATGATAAATATATTGTCTTAAAACCAAGTCTTGCAGCCTCCGCTACCCTGCGTTCGGCCTGAGAGACAGGGCGCACCTCCCCGCTGAGGCCTATTTCTGCCGCAAAACATACATCTGAAGGTAGCGCCAGGTCAAAATTGGACGAAAGCACCGCCCCCACCACAGCCAAGTCACAGGCAGGATCATTGACCTTAAGCCCTCCCGCCATATTGAGAAAGACATCTTTTGCGCCAAGCTTGAACCCGGCCTTCTTCTCAAGTACGGCCAGCAGCATATTCAATCTCCTGGTATCAAATCCGGTGGTGCTTCGTTGAGCCGTGCCATAAACAGCGGAACTCACAAGCGCCTGAACTTCGAACAACAGCGGCCTGGTGCCGTCAATAGTGGCGGCAATGGCAGTCCCGCTCAAGCCTTCTTCATGCATCGGAATCAGCAGTTCCGAAGGGTTGTCCACCTCCCGAAGGCCGGTACCGGTCATCTCAAACACGGCCAGTTCCGACGTGGAGCCGAATCTGTTCTTTATGCTTCGCAGCAACCGGTATGCGCCTCTGTTGTCTCCCTCAAACTGAAGAACAACATCCACGATGTGCTCCAGAATCTTTGGTCCTGCTATGAATCCGTCCTTGGTGATATGACCGATAAGTATAACCGGCACTTCAGTCTCCTTTGCAAATCGAAGAAGACGTACGGCCACTTCCTTGATTTGACTCACAGAGCCAGGCGCAGAATCCACCGCATCGGAAAACATCGTCTGCACAGAATCCACTATCATCAAATCCGGCCTTATCTCGTCGGCCTCCCGGATAATATCATCAATGCATGTCTGAGAATAAATCAAACAATCCGCATCTTTGCCCCCAAGTCTTACTGCGCGCATTTTTACTTGAGATGCACTTTCTTCTCCTGACACATACAATGTCTTAAGTCCCTCACAATGAAGAGGAATCTGCAAACTCAGTGTAGATTTCCCGATACCGGGCTCTCCGCCGATCAACACCAACGAACCAGGCACAATACCTCCGCCAAGAAGCCGGTCAACCTCCGTCATGCCAAGACTGACCCTCGACTCCGAACTGCTGGAAATCTCCTGAAGCTTCATGGGCTTGACCGCCGCCCTGCCGGATGCGCTTACGGAAAGCTTCGACGTCCCGGAGGACCTGCCGGCTCGCTCCACCGGTGCTTCCTGCATTGTGTTCCATTCACCGCACGCCGGACACCGCCCCATCCACTTGGAGCTTTCATTGCCGCACGAAGTGCAGTACCAAACAGTCTTTGACTTTCCGGCCATATTATCAATAAACTTTCCTTGGGAGCCTGAACAGCTCCATGTCTTTTATCTGCCCCTGCTCTATCTTGAACCGCAGTGCGGTGCGTTCAAGATGCCAACCTTGAAATCCCGAAGCGCCGGGATTAATATACAACAAGTTATATTTCTTGTCGTTCATCACCTTAAGTATGTGTGAGTGTCCGCACACAAAAACATCTGGATGATACGATTCTATCAGCGCTTGCGCCCGAAGGTCATAATGCCCCGGAGAACCGCCGATGTGCGTCATCAATATCTTCAATCCCTGCTCCTGCATCTCCTGAAATGAAGGATATGCCCTTCTGATGTCCTGTCCGTCACAGTTGCCATACACACCCACAAGCGGCTTGAATCCCGCAATCGAGTCCGCAAACTCAATACCGCCCCCAAAATCACCGGCGTGCCAAATCACATCTACCGGTCCAAAAAAATCTTTGAACTCGTCGGAGAATACCCCGTGGGTATCGCTTATCAGCCCTACAAACATGATTACTGTATTCCGGCCAGATGCTTCTCCCAAGCCCATGCGGCGGAAAGAGTCTGATCAATGCTACGCGTCGCCTTCCAGCCGAGTTTGGCTTCTGCAAGGGACGGATCGGCCCAAATCGCCACTACGTCTCCGGCCCGACGCGGTGCCATTTTCCAATTGAGTTTTACACCATTGACCCTCTCAAACGAATTGATAAGCTCAAGTACTGAAAGAGGACGTCCGGTACCAATGTTGAAAATCTCGTACTCCTTTTCCATCTTCCCGTCAAGCATTCTGTCCACAGCGCACACATGGGCTTTCGCCAAGTCCACAATGTCAATATAGTCCCTCAGACACGTTCCGTCCGGTGTAGGATAATCCCCGCCAAATACGGAAAGGCACTCGCGTTTTCCAATGGCAGTCTGCGTGATAAAAGGCACAAGATTGTTGGGAACCCCTCTCGGAAGCTCTCCGATAAGAGCGGAAGGATGAGCACCTATAGGATTAAAATACCTGAGAGCGATACCTTTGATACCGCTATATGCCTTCACGCTGTCCCTCAATATATCTTCGCAGATTTGCTTCGTGTTGCCGTAAGGTGATGTGGCGCTCTGACGAGGAGTGTCTTCTGTAACAGGCTTCTTGTCCGCTTCTCCATACACTGTAGCAGACGATGAAAACAGCACATTGCATCCTTTGGCGCGAGCAGATTCCAAAATATTGATAAACGAACCAAGATTGTTGGAGTAATACTTGAGAGGCGCTGCTACGGACTCTCCCACTGCCTTGAATGCGGCGAAGTGAATAACAGCATCTATCTTATTGCTCTCAAACAGTTCGCGGACAGCTTCCGTGTCGCAGAAATCCATCTTGACAAGAGGAATCTCCCTGCCGAGAATTTGGCATACCCCGTGATAATTGGTCATATCACAATTTGAAAAATTATCTGCGACAATGACTTCATATCCTGCATTGACAAGTTCCACCGTTACGTGGCTTCCTATAAATCCGGCACCTCCGGACACAAGTACAGTGTGTTTCATAATCCAATATTACTAATCTGCGAAGATAGCAAATTATTTGGAGAACTCACATCCGCAGAAAGTCTGATTGTAGAAGTTCTGCTCGTGTATTATTTCGTTTCTGCGCGGCTGGAGCCCACCTTTCCGCCAATTCTGGTCCCACCATGTCAGAGGCTTTCCGTATGTCTTCGAGGCTTCTGTGCAGGCTGCAATACCGGCTTCATTGACCTGATCAAGGTCCTTCCACCGGGAAGAGGCGAGGGATGTAGTTAGCACATCGTACCCGTTGCAGCAAGCATACCGGGCGGCACGACGCAAGCGGAATTTGAAACACTCCAAGCATCTTAGCCCCCGTTCCGGCTCATGTTCCAGTCCCCGAACGGCGTCAAGCCAGGCACGATGGTCATACTCATCATTCACGGTCTCCACGCCAAGACTCCGGCAGTAACGTTCAAGCTCGGAGCGACGGAGCTCATATTCGGACAGAGGGACAATGTTGGAGTTGCTGAAAAACACCGCCGGGCGTATCTCATTGGCAACCAAGGCCTCAATAATCGCTCCCGAACATGGGGCGCAGCATGAGTGAAGCAGCAGGCGGCTTCCGCCGGCAGGTATATGAAGGTCCGGCATTATCTGTTGATTTTAGGACATCCGGACTCTCCGCAAGAGGAGCAATCCCCACCGCAAGTTCCTTTCTTCTTTATAAAGGACACCGCATACAACGCAAGAACCAACACCAGCAGAAGAATCAGGAGCGTAGGAAGATTGATGTGATATGCCAGAAAAGCACACACCCAAGCCACCATACACTGGAACACCACTTCAATGACGGCCCATTTGCCGCCAAGTTCGCTTTTAACCGCGGTGATAGCGGCCACGCAAGGGGTGTAGAGCAGACAGAAAGCAAGGAGCGACACGGCAGACTTGCCTGTCAGCACAGCGGCTCCTCCAAGAACCTGAAGCGTCGCCACCACACTCTCCTTTGCTAAAAATCCGGAAATCAAAGCTGTCACAATCCTCCAGTCACCAAGGCCAAGCGGAGCGAATACCGGAGCTATGGCGCCTGCTATCATCGCCAAAATGCTATCAGACGGCTCCACCAAACGCAGCCTGAAATCAAACGACTGCAGGAACCATATAACGATAGAAGCTATGAAAATAACACTGAACGCTCTCTGAATAAAATCCTTGACCTTGTCCCAAAGAAGACGGCCGACATTTTTAGGTGCAGGCATGCGATAATTGGGAAGTTCCATCACAAAAGGAGTCGTAGCTTCCCCGCGATGCAGCAATTTGGCACATAATGCCACCAAAATACCGACGGCTATCGCAGACAAATACAGGACCACCAGCACAAGTCCTCCCTTCCCCGGGAAAAAGGCGCTTGTAAGAAAAGCGTATATAGGAATCTTGGCGGAACAGCTTATGAACGGCGTCAGGAGAATTGTCAGTTTCCTGTCTCTGGCGGAAGGAAGCGTCCTTGTAGCCATCACGGCCGGAACCGTACAACCAAAGCCTATCAGCAGCGGGACAATGCTTCTGCCGCTCAACCCTACCTTCCGAAGCAGAGTATCACTTATAAATGCAACCCTGGCCATATATCCGCTGTCCTCAAGCATTGACAGGAAAAAGAACAGAATCACTATTACCGGGATAAAACTGATTACGGTACCCACCCCGGAAAATATACCACCGCTCACCAATGAACGCACTGCAGGAGACACACCCCAGCGTTCGAAAGCGGCGTCACAAACCCCGGAAAGCGAAGAAATCCCCCTTTCCAACAAATCCTGAAGCGGAGCACCGAGAACATCTACCGAGAGCCATATTACCAGCGACATCACCAGCACAAATATCGGCAGTGCAAGAAAACGGTTAGTCAAAATACTGTCTATTCTCCGGCTTCGCTTATACTCCTTGCTTACGCGCGGTTTGACGACCGTCTTTGCACATAACTTCTTTATGAAAGAGAATCTCATGTCCGCCATTGCGGCATTTCTGTCAAGTTCCCTTTCATCTTCCATCTGAAGAATGATGTGCTCTATCATGTCTTTCTCGTTAGGCGACAAGTCCAGAGCAGCTATTATCTGCTCATCTCCTTCCACCACCCTGTCCGCAGCAAAACGCACCGGAATATCTGCCGCTTTGGCATGATCTTCAATAAGATGCATTATTCCGTGCAGACAGCGATGCACGACACCGTTCGGGCCGTCCGGGCTGCAAAGATCCTGTCTTACCGGCCGCTCCTGATATTTGGCGATATGCACGGCATGCTCCACAAGTTCTTCTATGCCCTGATTATTGGCAGCCGAGATGGGAACGACCGGAAAGCCGAGCAGTTCCTCCATCATGTTCACACGCACAGAGCCCCCATTGCCGGTAAGTTCATCCATCATATTCAGGGCAAGAACCATAGGAATATCAAGCTCCATGAGTTGCATGGTAAGATAGAGATTCCGCTCCATATTACCGGCATCCACTATATTGATTATGGCTTTCGGCTTGTCCTTCAGGATGAAATTCCTTGAGACAATCTCCTCTGCACTATACGGAGAAAGAGAATAAATGCCGGGAAGATCCGTCACGCATGTGTCAGGGTAACCACGTATGACGCCGTCTTTCCGATCCACGGTAACTCCCGGGAAATTCCCCACATGCTGATTCGCTCCTGTGAGTTGGTTGAATAGCGTGGTTTTTCCGCAATTCTGGTTCCCGACCAAGGCGAATGTCAGTTCAGAACCCCGCGGAAGAGGGTTTGCGTGGTCTTTGGAGTGATATTTTCCTCCCTCGCCAAGGCCCGGATGCGGCACTTGATTGGCAGCATCCACTGTCTCAGTGTGCACATCGGCATCTTCAGGCTCGGAGCATTCCTCCACCTTTATCATAGCAGCCTCAGTCTTGCGCAAAGTGAGACTGTAGCCATTAATCTGCAATTCCATAGGGTCTCCGAGCGGAGCATATTGCACCAGGCGGACAACACTTCCGGGAATCATTCCCATATCAAGAAAATGCTGGCGAAGAGAGCCTCTTCCTCCCACCTCAATAATTCTTACGCTAGCACCTATCTGTATCTTATCCAGCGTCATAACAGTTGTTTCTCAAATTCGACACAAATATGCACAAAACAACACATTATGTCAATAGCAATTGTTAGGTATTTTTGATAAGAAAACGGTTCACTCTTGGAGAAAATTTTTTATATTTGACCTCAAGACCGCCAAATCTCAAAAACACATTCAATCAGACATTATCTTAACTATTTTTTATGAAACCCTTATATTTATTGTCAATAGCCATATTGGCATTTGGGTGCGCCAATCCGAAATCTATTATTTCAGAAACGGACGCAAAAAAGATTGACCTTTTCAACTGCACGAAAGAAGTTGACAACCTGTCACCATACATAGATGATGTCAGTGTCATCCAATTGGAAGCAAATTCTGTAATTGTACCGACCGCAAATAAAATTCTTACCCTTGACGACAAGATTTTCCTATTCTACGGGTCAGAAATACTGGAATTTGACCAAAAAGGAAATTACTGCCACACCATCGGTAAGATAGGCAACGGCCCGGAAGAATTCATTCATCTTGGAGATATCTGCTTAGATTCAAAAAGAAAAGAAATCATAGGCGTTACGAGTAAGAACGAGATTGTCAGATACAATGCGGCAAACGGCTCTTTTATAAAGAAAACAAAGTTAGACATCAGAGGCAACACCGCTGACGGCATTCTTCCTCTCAAGAACGGAGGCGTGGCTGCTTATTTCTCAAATCCATATATGATTGATGACCATGGATACAGGCTGGTTTCCTTCAACGAAGACGGTGAGATAATTGATAAAGGCATGGAAGCTAAAGACAGCGATTTCTGTATTTCAATGTCTTTTAAGCCAAGTGTTTTCCAAGGATATGACAACTCTTATTTCCTCTCATATGAATTCGGTTCCTGCTATTCTTACATCGCCCAAGACGGAGATATAAAGAGTTCTTTCTATATGGACTTAGGGAGTAAAGGTCTCTCAAAAAGCTACTTCAAAAACGCTTCTGACCCGTGGATGCTGATTGGCGATGCATTTGAAGACAAGGGAATCAAATGTCCAACCGCCCTCATGACCAAAAACGACATCTACGTTTCCGCTTTCGGAGAGAACAGTTCCGTATGGAACTTTATAACCGATGGGGGAAAAGGTATCCGCTGGCAGTCATCTTCCGCCGATCCGGTACCACCTGTTTTTTTCCTGGCGGCAGACAAGGAGTATTATTATTTCCTCTACCTGGAATACGGACATAGCGAAACCACGGATCCGCTCAAGAGGTATGTCATTGACAAAACAGGTCTTGAACTCAAGGATAATGACAACCCGGCTGTAATCAAGGTCAAATTCAAAATATGATGCCGAACAGGCCTAATAGAAACATGGGACTGACAATGTCGGCCCCATGTTTCTATTATATCAATCATTATTCCGGTCATTCTTTGACATAAGACAAGAACTCAGCACGCACGCTTGCACTCTTGCGAAACGCCCCGGTAAGGCAGGTCGTGGTCATCTCTCCG
>HF986342.1:7826-12001 GCA_000432655.1 Bacteroides sp. CAG:1060 | reverse complement strand
TCTTCCGTGCACCGCGGCTCTCTTTGCACATGTGCCGTCCGCGCATCATAAGAGCCATGCCGAAAGGTGGATGCTCCTCTCCCAGTGCTTCAGTAAGCATCTCCACCACATCATGGACAAGTCTTTCTTGAACTTGCAGACGGGACGCGCAATAATCTACAACCCTTCCTATTTTTGAAAGACCAAGAATGCGCCCGTTTGGGTTAGGGAGATATGCAAACCAATACTCACCAAAGAAGGTGCGACAGTGATGCTCGCAGAGTGAATAGAAAGTTCCGCTATCCACAATCATATTGTCATATACTATCCCGTCTTGCCCATTTGGGAACGTGGTGATAAGCGGTTTCTGCTCTGGATCATAACCTCTAAAAATCTCCTTGAACATCCGAAGCATCCTCTCTGGCGTCTCCTGAAGTCCCACCCGGTATGGGTCCTCTCCTATATATTCAAACAGTTCTTGAATATTCTGTATGGCTTTTTCTTCTGTAATCATGACGGAAAGTTAATGATAAATGATTAATAAACAAAAAGCTGGCAGAAAAACTTCTACCAGCTTTTGTGCGGACGGTGAGACTCGAACTCACACAGGCCAACGCCCACTACCCCCTCAAAGTAGCGTGTCTACCATTTCACCACGTCCGCAATACTTTGGGACTGCAAATATAGCCATAATTTGTTAAATCCAAAAAAAATTTGATATCATTTCTGTTTTTTCAACGCAAATACCGGAAGAAGCAATATGAGCGCCACGACAGACATGACCAATCCGGCAATAGTTCCGATCGCAAAATCAAACCAGAACACCTCTGAAGGCCCGTCGAAAAGGAAAGGAACAAGCCCTATGACAGAGGATACGATAGTAAGAAATATAGGTATAATCTTAGAGTTGAATGCCCTTACGTAGGTGTGCACTTGAAGACTATGTTCCCGTTGGGCCTTATGGTCAGGATTTCCAATGCTCCAGCCTCGCTCGGGAAGCAGTTTCTTGAAAGCAGAGATAAGATAGATACCGGCATTGACCGTAATGCCGCTCAACATAACGAAAGCGGCAAATCCGCCCTTGTCAAACGCAAAATCAGACAGTCCAAACACAAGAAACTCCCCAATAAACGACACCGGAATCATCACTATTATGGCTATCGGGTACCTGAGAGAATTGAAGTGTACCGCACATATCACGAAAATACATGCAATCACAAGCAGTATGAGAGCCGCATACTTGTCCTGATTGTCGTAAAACCAGCGCCCCTGATGGTCCTCCGCCTTATATCCCACAGGAAGAACAGATCCGTTCATATAATCAACCAGTTCGGCCGTGTATTTCGAACTCATCTGCAGAGGACCGAGAAAATCAAACCGTACCGTTATGGAATATGACTGGTTTTCCTTCTGGATAGGAAGCGAAGTATTCTTTTTGGATATCTCCCCTATCTGTGAGAGTTTCATCCGTCCTTCTCCGGCTTCTACTGCAACATTGTCCACGTGCCAGAGATCCATGACATCCTTGGAAGAGGATTCAATACGGACATTAACATACTTCCCATCGTACGGAATGGTCGCAGCGTACGAATCATATAGAGGCGACCGCAGCGAACTATAGTATTCGTACGGACTGATACCCACAGCCTTGAGGGCCTCGAAATCGTAATCCACGCTAAACTCGCCCTGCGGCCGATCATAATTGCCGACGCCCCATATTTCAGCACCAGAGACACGCCTGTTGGAAGACATACGGTCCAAAAGATGTTCACCATACCTCAAAAGCTGATCGTAATTGTACCCGGTCAGTTTGACGCCGTTGTTCCGATAAGATGTGACTATGTTATTATTGAATCCACTATCGTCAATTCCGAACACTGTCCAGTTGGCACCGCCGAATGAAGCCGCCATAAGGATGACATCACTTTTGACCATGGATGGAAGAGAGGTACCCTCCACTTCCGGCTTGAAATATACCTGAATAGTTCCAGAAGAAGGCGAATATATGCCTGTCTCGAAGCTCTCTATCTCCACTATGCCCGAAAGATAATTCTCCATACTGCGAAGTACCTCATTGAGTCGCTGAACAGTACAACCCTCCGGCATACCGGCTCTGATGGTGAGACATGGGCGGGACGGCTCCCGATAGAAATCAGAGCGGTCCATAGCCTTATAGAAAAGGGCGAAACTCGTACCAAGCACCTTATCTATCACATTCCTGTGATCAGAATATGGCTTCCACTCGAAATCTTTTGGTATCAAGCATGTAGGGATACCAAAAGCAATCACCACCCCCAACACCAAAAGCCACCTGTGACGAATGCCCCAGCCAATATACCGTCCATATCCCCTATTCCACCAGGCTATCCGACGGAGTCTCTTCGCACGAGTGCTATCCTTGACATTGAAGTTCACCGGGAAATAGTACAACAATGCCGGCACGAAGAGATATGCTACCAATAGTGACACACACAGATTGATGATGATGGCTACTGCAAATTCTGTCAGGCTGGCACGCTCCTGCTCCGGAAGAAGGAATATGACCAGCAGAGCCGCCACGGTAGTCATGACCGCACTCAACAGGGCAGGGAACACACTCCTGTTGCCGTATCGCGAATAATGGTCCACCATTACTATGGTATTGTCAATAATGATACCAAGCGAGACTGTGACACCGGCAAGGGTATAGATGTGAATCTCAAGCCCCACAAGCCAATAAAGGCATACTGATATGAGAATGCTGACCATAAGCGTGATGGCCACCACAACCATATATCGCCAGGAACGATTCACCAGAAAAGCAAAAATCAGAAGTATCAGGAGACAAAATAATGTGCGGAAATAAATCTTATTCAACTCCGCACTGACATATTCGGATGAATCATAATTGACCTTGGCAGTGATTTCTTCAGGAAATGAAGCTTCAAGCTCATGCATCTTGTCTTTTACGGCACCGACCACAGATATAAGATTGACATCAGTGCCCACCGCTACTGCAAGATTCAGCGTATTAAGGCCATTGATGCGATAATAACTCGTAGGAAGAGCCTCCTGGTAGCGAAACTGCGCTATTTCCCCAAGCCGCACTATTCTTCCGCCCACCTTCTTTACCGGTATGTCAGACATATCACCGGCAGACCCATCCTTAAGCCGCACCCCATACCGCATATTGCCGGAAGTTACCATTCCAAGCAGATTTTCAGAATACCTGTCGGCAAAAGCCTTTGATATGTCGTCCGCTGTTATGCCAAGACTTTTGGCTATGTCATAGTCAAAGGTTACCACCCATTCATACGGTGTATTGCCATAGAAACTGACATCCTCCACTCCTTTAATGGTGGAAATCGGATACATTATCCGATTCTCGACGAAGTCCGCTATTTCCTTGGATGGCAGACTGCTGAGAAAATAAAAAGAGATGGCTGTCTGTGGCTTATTGCCTGATGAATTAAGAGAAATTACAGGATAGGAACATGCCCTTGGAAGACTCGGATACACATTGCGTATCTGAGAGGCTATCTCAAAACGCACAGACTGCAGGTCCACCCTCTTTCCAAATTCAAGGGTAATACTACCATCTCCATTGTTAGAGACGGAGCGGACGGACTTGCACTCTTTGATGTTAGACAAAACACCCTCCAGTTTGCTGGTCACTTCCGCTTCTACAATACGCGATGAGGCTCCAGGATAACCATAAGTCACAGTAATCTGCTTGTCTTGAGAAGACGGGGTGTACTGGACCTTCAGCATGGAGAAGCATGCAGCACCAACCACCGCCGTCACCGCCATAAGCAGAAGCACCGAAAACGGAGATATGCCTTTTCTCTTATCTGCCATTTTTATGCTTGTAAATGACAGAATACACCGCCGGCACATAGAACAGGCTGACAAGTGTACCCACACTCATACCAATTATTATCACGAGAGCCATAGGGAATTGGAGATCCGCTCCCATATTGCCACGACTGAGAAATGGCGCCACTGAGAGAATAGTAGTGAGAGAAGTCATGATAATAGCCTTCAGTCTCCTGTGCCCGGCCTCATGAATAGCAGCTTCGGTCTCCATCCCGGAGGCAACAAGTTTATTGATGGTGTCAATCTTGAGAATGGAGTCATTTATCACAATACCGCTCACAACAACCAGTCCGATAAGAGACATGATATTGATACTCGTTCCGGTAATCCACAGGAATGCC
>HF986342.1:3423-7788 GCA_000432655.1 Bacteroides sp. CAG:1060 | reverse complement strand
TGTCTATTACAATCTCTGAAAGAATAATGAGCGGCTGAATCAAGGACTCGAACTGTGATGCCAAAATGAGGAAAAGCATAGCCAGAGCGACAAGCAGAACCACTATCATCTGCCGAATCATTTCGCTATTGGAGAAAAAGGCACCGGAAAACGAAACTTCGAGGTTGCTATATTTATGAACCGCATCACGCACCGCGGACATCACGCTTCCAGCTTCAGAAGACTTGACATCCAGCTCCACAGGATAATAACTTCCTTCCTCTCCCGAAACAATGGATTTGAAATCTTCCTCATACGTCTGTCTAAGCAGTCTCTTCAGCGGTATCACCACCCCTTCTTCCTTTTCTATGACAGCCTTGTCAAACAGTTCCTCCATCTCGAGCATATCCGTTCCAAGAACCACAGGGACCGAACGGTTGCCCTGAATTATCTCAAATACCGTATCACCGTTGAGGCTGCTGCGAAGGGCCGAAACTATCTGCTCCCGTCCAATACCATAAAGCGCCATACTTTCCGCGTCACTTATATACAGGACATCCCTCTTGACAGGAATCTTGGCAACCTGAACCTGAGGCACCGCGCTGTCAATATCCTCAAGAAGCGAGGTAAGGCTTCCAGGGACAAGCCCTTCACCTCCGACTTCGCGCACACGAGCCACAATCTCAGGCTCTTTCTCAGCAAATACCATATCGAATATGTTCCCTGATATTCCGAACTCAAACACGGCATCCGGCCATCTTGAAGATATTGCCTCCGCCAGACTCCGCTTAAGTGTCTCCAAAGATGAAGCATCTGTACATTTGAAATACACGGAAGCTTCGTTCATGGCCTGATCTCCGCTATGGTTCAGCACAAACTGCTGTACTCCAACCATGGAGCTGACCTGACTGCTCGAAACAGAAGCAGCCTCCTCAATCTGAATGATGCGGTTTCGGTTCTCCTCAAGTGAGATGTGGTCGTTCCAGTCTATTTTGAGAATAGCATCCGAATAAGTGATTGGCGGAAGCTTAGTCTTTGGCATTAACACCAAACATACCACCGTCACCACCGCGCATATTAACGGCAGGCCCCATGATATCCATCGATGAGTAAGAAAGCAATCAACCCCGGCATCATATATGCGGACGGCCGATTTGAATTGAAGACGGGACAGAATGCGGTTAGGCTTAAAAGACTCCTGTCTTCTATATGAAATCCAATAATAGACCGGCAGCAGCACGACAGTCACAAGATATGATACCAAGAGCAGGACGGTAACTGTAATGGCTTGATCAAAAAACAATTCCCCCGCCAGTCCGTTCAAGAATATCAACGGGATAAAAACAGCGCAAGTGGTAAGTACCGAACTCAACATGGCGCCCGACACTTCTTTGGTGCCTTTCACTACAGCTTCCCTAAGGTTATCCCCGCGCTGCCACCTGCCGGTAATATTATCTGTAAGAACAATAGTATTATCTATCATCATTCCCACTCCCAAAATAAATCCGGAAAGAGAAATGATATTAATCGAAAGGCCACACAGGTAGAACACGAAGAACGAAATCACCAGAGATACCGGAATCGTGAGAGAAACAAGCAGCGGAGACCGCAAATCCTTCATAAAAAGGAAGATAATCACGCAGTCCAGAAGTATGGCCAATATTATATTGAGTATCAAATTGTGAATGGAATACTCAAGAAGTTCTGTCTGATCTCGAGTGGGCGTAAATTCAAGGTTCGGATAGTCTCTTGCAAACACGTCAAGCATAGACGTTATGCTCTTGCGCAAGTCGGACATTCGGGCAGCACTCTGCTTTATCACGGCCATTGATATGGCTTCTTTTCCATCAGAGCGGTCAAGCCCGGTACGGGTCATGCTCTGTTCCGTCACATCTGCCACATCTTTAAGTTGAAACAACTTGTCCCCGGATTTCAGATAAACGTCTTCAATATCTTCCTTGGATGAAGCGAATGAACGGAACTTGACATTGTAGTGATATTCTCCATCTCGAATGGTAAGATTTGACAACCTTACATTGGCCTCACCGAGAGCCGACGCGAATTCATTAATAGTAAGTCCAAGTGATGAAAGCTTTCCAAGATCAGGGACAACCAGAATCTCCCGACTGACAGTACCGCTGATATCCACCATAGCAACTTCATCCAATTGCTCAATTCTCTTGGCCACCACTCCGGACACAAAATCGCTGAGCGCAAGGAAGTCGTCCCCACTGTTTTCCTTCATGGTAACATTAATGAAGAAAGCCGGTATATCGGTAGCACTCGCCTTGAATACTTTAGGGCGGGAGATCTCAGGAAGCAACGACATACTCCTGTCTATCTTCTCATTTACCTCAATAAACGCAAAATCGGCATCCTGTCCCTGCTCAAAGCTGAGCACCAGAGAAGCGTTTCCATCCTTGGACTCCGTGCGTATATCGGTCAAGTGACCTATCTGCACAAGGTTCTGTCTCAGAGTCTTCACCACCGCATCATCCAGTTCCCGGGCGGACATATCCGGAGCATCCACCTGTACGGTCACATAAGGTATGTCTATTTCCGGAATAAGCCCGACAGGAAGAGAAGCAATCCCCACACACCCTAGAACCACCAGCACCAGGGTTATCATTGATACAGATATAGGCTTATCCAGCAGTCTGTTGAGCATAGCGGTAAGAATATTATTGCTTCAGTGACACTATAGACCCGTCAGCAAGGTTGAGGTTGCCGCTAACTATTATCTGTTCTCCTACGGAAAGTTCGGCACCACGCGCCGCATTGGCCTCAATAGCATAACTGTCACTATTAGCAGCAAGGATATTGACATACACCCAGTCGGCACGCCCGTTATTGTAACGAAAAAGTACATTCAGATTGTCCCGGACCACTACCGCCGACTTAGGCACCACAAGCCTGCTGTCCAGCACTTTGTCCACCGTCACCTTCACGTTCATACCGTTAATCAGAGAAGATGCACCATCAAGTACAGCACATACTTCTATCTGGCCATTCTCATCAATAGACGGATTGACATTCTTAATCTTACCGGAATATGAAATGGCCGCATCCTTACCAAACGGCGTCACTCTCACGCTTTGCCCCTTGCTTACTATAGGATACTCGGACTCAAGAATATTGAACTTAACCTCAAACCTGCTATCATCAATCACATTACAGAATGGGTTTCCATCAGTACTATCCCATTCCTTAAGCTTGATATTGGCCACAACACCAGAGAATGGAGCTTTAAGGCATGTGCCCTCAAGTGCAAATCTGGCTTTCTCGTACTCGTTGCGTGATGCGCTAAGCCCTGAGCGTATGAGCGAAAGCTCTCTGACATCTTCAGGAGCAGACTCCGGCTGTGAGTAACCAAGTCCGGCAAGTACGTCAAGATAGTCCAGTTCTGCTTTTTTGAGAGAGATGGAGGCAGACTCAAGAGCCATGCGCTTATCCGTGTTCTCAAGTTCGGCGATGACATCACCTTTCTTTACGCGATCTCCGTTGCAGAAGTTGACTTTTGCTATGGTTCCGCTTCCTGCAAAAGAAAGGCTGCTACCCGCAATGGCACTCAACTTTCCATTTGACAATATTTGGAGGGAGAACGGACGCTTCTCAAGAGTTATGACACTGACTTCATTCACGGCCGGGCGGTATTCCAGTTTGCCGGCTTGATCCGTCGAATGCTCCGTTCTGCATCCTGCGATCAATAATGCAGTTATGGCTGCTATCATTATTTTCTGTCCCATAAGCTATCTTATCAATTCTTCAAAAGAAACGTTCAAGTCTTCCCCCTCTATGAAATCATACAAAGTATATTTCCTTAGAGTATAATAATAATTCCAATAATTACTCAAATCAGTAATATACTTCTCAATGGCATTGTCACTTTCACTTCGTGCCGTATTCAAATCAGTCACAGTGGCACTTCCATTGCGAAATTTTTCCATTATAAGAGCATAGCGCTCGGCTGCTATCCCCTGCGCCCGCTCGGATACACGGCATATCTGCGACTGATTGTTGAACTGCCCCACGGCAGTGAAAATGCTGATCCGCCTATCATTACGCTCCTGACTTACGGTGGCACGTATGACATCTGCGGCCGCTTCTGCCTTTTTCACCTTTCCGCGCCCTTCACCCCAGTCAAAAATAGGGAAAGAGAAAGACAGCCCCACAACTTCCTGATCAAGAAGATTCTTATATACGGAACCTATATCCTTGGCACTGTTGGAAAGTCCAAAAGTCGCACTTATGGACATGGTGATACCTCTGTCCGCCTTGGCCTGTTCAATGGCAGCTTCCGCATTGAGCAGATTAATCTCGCCGTCCAGGTAAAAAGACGAGTTGGAGCCAGACTTATCCAAAACCATCTCATAGTCCATCACCACA
>HF986342.1:0-3387 GCA_000432655.1 Bacteroides sp. CAG:1060 | reverse complement strand
TCCTCAAGGACAGGTTTCACCTCCACACTCTCGTCATATCCAAGCAGAGAATTCAGCTCCATTCGGGCTTTTCGAAGAGTGACACGGTTCTCATTGATGGACAGGCTGTCGTTGAGCATGCGCAACTCAAGCTGCAGGAAGTCATCTCTGGTCACACTACCGATCTCAAGGCGACGCCTGGCAACATCAAGCATTTTGGTGGTATTGGCATAATTGGTCCGGGAAGTCTCAAGATTACGACTCGCAAGAAGCACATTGAAATAAAGCTTCACCGCAGAGAGAGTAATATCTTCCATTGATTCAAGGTAACTGCGCTTGGCCTTTTCGTACTCATTGGGGGATATGCGTTTCTGCCACTTGAACCTGTTGTATCCAAACAGAGGCTGTGAAAGACGCATGTTCAGAGGCTGCGTATACCACGACACGCTCGGGTTATCCCCGAACTGGTCAAGTCTTGTCAACTGGGAGAAGAGGTATATGGTTCCGCCCGTAGCAGTAATATTCTGTACCGCCTGAAAACCGATGGTATTCTCCATGCTGAAATTGGACCGATATACAAGCTTCCCCGTGTCAAAGTCTTGAAGAAGTCTCAATGAGCGGTCAAGCCCACCGACATTACCATACATGTGAAGAGAAGGCAGCCGACTCGCCTGATAAGAGCGCCACGACCAGTAAGACGATACAAAATTCGATTTTGCAGCCACAGCCGACACGGAACGTGTGCGCGCAGAGTCTATTACCTCCTGCAATGTCATTTCTTGTGAATATAGTGAAACGGCAGATGCTACAAGAAGAAGTATGACTATCGTTTTCTGTTTTAAGAATGGCATAGGTAGTTATTGTTACCTCTCAAAGTTAGTAAAAAATCCTGTAATTCTCCAGGAACAAGTCTAAAATATCGAGGCCAACAAAAATGCCCGCATTGGAGCCTTTCCAATGCGGAACATTATGTATAAAGAAACAAATATTAATATATGCTTCACCTTCTTGCTATTGAAGGGTATATCTTCTAACCTGCTCTGAATCTGTCGATACTGTCCAAATATCTTTCCCGTGTATATCAAGTGATGACACTTTCTCAGGCAGACTAATCCGTGATAGTGGTTTGCCGTCCCAGCCAAACTGAAGGATACTCATATCTCCGGCACTATCTCGATACAACAAGGAAAATGAACTATCTGAAGACACAGTCTCCTTAACATGAGCACAATCATATATTCCACTCTTCATAAGGGCCTCAATATCTGAAATCAGCACCGGTTTCTTCCCTATCTGTATACTTTCATGGTAATTGGAGTGGAGAGAATACAAGTTAATGACATCAAGATACAGTGATACTTCAGCAACTACATCAAGTTCTGGATTATATTCCACCAACGTACCTAAAGTATTAAAAACAAAGCCATCATTCTCTGTTTGCACTTTAGCTTTATCCAATTCTGAAAGAAAACCAGGAGTCCTGTCCGTCCCATTCACAAGCACTTCGCGAACAACTCGAGTATTATTGTCCACAAGTGTTTTGCACAGCACAGTAGAATCATTAAGGATCCACCGATATAATGCAGATGGAGCAAAATTATATTGCACTTCTTTTACAAACTCACCTTGACCATTATATGCGGCTGTAAGATTCCACCTAAGGTAGTTCTTCATACCATTTCTAAAGTCAAGATAAAGAGAATCTCCTTTGTTCACAAAACGACTGCTACTGCTGTAAGGAAACGCAAACGGTTGCACTTCGTTAGGACCATTACCATGGCGAAGGAATCCTCCCTTAGGCTCAAGCGTTTCGTAGTCAAAAAGTTCTATCACAGGCTCATCGCTCCGCGTCACTACCATAAGCATAGAATCGTGAGAATACAAATCTGCAATTCCCAAAATTCCAAGATCCACATCCTGAGCATCAGAGAGGCTAAGCGTTATTTCTTTGGGAAATGATGATACGACTTTTGCTTTCTCAAACACCACCCCTTCGTCCCTTTCGCTTGAGCAAGAAACAAACAACAGAGGCAAGAGAAGCCCCCATATAAATCTACTAGTTTTCATATTTTTAGAATATTATTAATCCGTATGTCAAAACACAAATAGCAAAATAAGTGTTATAAACACGAAGTGGTTTTCACGTTACAATTTTTATTCTTTACGCACCAAATGTACAAAAAAAACAATCCACACAAACATTAACCCAAAAAATTTCATATTTCTGGCAAATCATATTCAATTATTTTACATTCAGGATAAGAAGTCACGCCATATAATGTATGTCCATTTACACACATTGCGCAAATATGTTCAGAAAGAACAATATGACGCCGAGGGACACCTTCCCAGTCATATACAATGAGATGATGGTCTTCATAAGCCGGCAAATTATCATCGCTCCCAGAAAAAGGGATTCCTGAATACAAAAGATACACGTATGCATCATCAGACACTGGTCTAGAAAATGCTCTTTTCGAAAGTCGACTAAATGCGTCACCCCCTTCTGAAATAATAGGCCCATCATACTCATAACGCTTATACTCATGAAGCTCTGTTTTCATAATATCAGAGAAAGAAATAGTTGGTGAATTAACAGAGACAGCGCACATTTTCGAGTTATGAGGGTTAAAAGTACAAAATGAAGACATTATAAATGAATAATAAACATTTGTATTCATTTCAGACAACACTGGATAACTCGGTGCTCGTAGCTTCGACAACACCTTTCCTTCACGATTTCTCAAAACATACCAAGCACCACTTTCATATGGATATGGAGAGAGAAAAAACTCCCCTGCTATTTGCAGTGGAGCAGGCGTTCCTCTGTTATTGTAAAGCACGGATATAGTGTCAAGTATTGGGCGAGAAGAAGCAATCGAAGAATCAATATTCACCCTCACACATGCTGCAGATCCCATGTCATAGAGGAATGGTTCATCTTCACAAAAGGAGATTGAATAAGCAATAGCTTCACAAGGCCCACGACCCTTACGAATAATTCCAGTCTTTGTCTCGTGCTCAAGATCCAAAACATTAAAACAATACTCTGAATGAGAATCAAGAATCACAAAAGAGCCATGATGATAAAAAATATCTGTCGGACTCTTAACATCATATTTCTCTAAAGAAACTGAGCTGACAGGGTGAAGGATTTCCTCTGGAAGTTTTCTCAGTGAATACAAATAAGGATCTTCTACGGAAGCGCAAGAAGACAATATCACCACCAAAATAAATAAAAAACGCGTCCGCATACAAATAGCAAAATAAGTGTTATAAATAAGAAGTGGCTCTTCACGTTACAATTTTTATTATTTACATACCAAATGTATAAAATAAATCAATATGCACAAACATTAACCCAAAAATCTTCTCATTTCTGGGACTAAAAAGTCTTGATAGACTTAG
>HF986341.1:26396-27114 GCA_000432655.1 Bacteroides sp. CAG:1060 | reverse complement strand
TTTCAAGGCAGGCGATTGCTCCATGCTCGACAGCGCCTGAAACCAGAGCCACACGACAGCCGGCACTATGACGAAGCACTCCGAAAGGAACTTTTCCCTCAAGGGTCTGAAGGTCCGATTTCCCCTCACCTGTAATTACAAGATTCGCCCCGTTCAGTGCATCATCAAACCCGACAAGCGACATCACCTTCTCCACCCCCGGGACAATCTTCGCCCCGGCATACGCAATGAACGCACCGCCCAATCCTCCGGCAGCACCGGCTCCCGGAATCCCGGACACATCCACACCTGTCTCCGCCAGTATCTGCTTCGCAACCTTCTCCATTCTTTGCTCCAACACTTCCACATCCTCAGCAGACGCCCCCTTTTGAGGTGCAAAAACCCTTGCCGCCCCGTTCTGCCCTATAAAAGGATTCCCAACATCGCAGAGCAGTTCTACATCCATCCGCCCCAACGCATCCTTAACCCCTGGAACTGAAAGCATTCCAACGCCTCCGTCACAAGTTGCGCTGCCCCCAAGACCAACGATAAGATGGCGACATCCCGCCTTTTCGGCAGACAGAACAAGTTCTCCGACCCCTGTGCTCAATGCAGTCATCGGATTCCTTTCATCCTTGGAAAGAAGCGGCAGACCACAAGAGCGGGCCACTTCGACAATACCAGTGCTTCCGACAACGCCAAAGTCCGCATCAACCGCCCTTCCCAATGGGTCAGAGAC
>HF986341.1:23108-26294 GCA_000432655.1 Bacteroides sp. CAG:1060 | reverse complement strand
GTATGACGCTCGCCTCAGGGTATTTAAGCAACACCCCTTCCGCCATGGCGGCCGAGACCTCCATAGCAGACAGACACTCCTTATAAGAATCCGGAGCAACGATGATTTTCAACCGTTTCATATAGCTTCAGCAAAGGTAGAAAAAATCATCCATACCACCGTCCATGAAAAAGATTCTAAGACACTGTGTCTAACATATTGGTTTTTTATCTATATTGCGCCATGCCGATAAAAATACTCACATCTCAGACAGAAGAGGACCTCAAGTTCAAAAGCCACTGGTGGGGATTTCCCGACCTTCCGGACGGCGTGGATTTTCCTCTGCTACCAGAGGAGGAAGATGATTCATACGATGGAGAAGGGGAACTCCTCCTGACATTCATCTGCCAGATAAAGCTTGACGAAATAGCCCGATACGACAAGGAGAACCTGCTTCCTCACGAAGGAATGCTGTATTTTTTCGCTGACCTCGACTATTTTCTCGGCGATATGGAGGTTCCTTCAGAGGGTCTTGGATTCTGGCCGGAGGGCACTTTTAAGGTTATTTACGCGCAGGAAGCGGACAAACTCAACACACACATCGTGCTGAACGAAGACGGCACATGCGCATGCCTCAAAGCGGAAGCGCTCAGTTACAAACCGACTACCGACTATGACTATGGGCACAAACTGCTCGGAATGCCGTTCTTCGAGGAAGTAAACGAAGCCGCCCCGGGATACATCTCCCTACTTCAGATTGACGAAGACGAAAGGTGGCATCTGACACTCTACGACTGCGGGATGATTAATTTTATAATACGTAAAGAGGACCTCGCCGCAAAACGATTCGACAAAGTAAGGCTGTATTTTCACTGCATGTAAGCAAGGATACTATCAAAGGGGACTAAAAGTCTTGATAGACTTAGAGGTCATCCTCAATTCCGTACCGTAGGAAGGGGTTTCCGGTACCGAATTTCCCATCCGTACCGTAGAAGCCTGTTTTTTACACCGAATGCCTCAGAAAACGCGTCGCGTACCCCAGGAAGCCTTTTTGAGCACGGCACACATATTCCGTACCGTAGAAGCCTGTTTCTGGTACCGAGTGCCATCGAAGGAGTAGGAAAAGGGTCCGCAGGAGACAAGTTCCGCGTTAGCGGGGGACGCAGGAAACGGTGGAAGGAGCCGGAGCGAACAAAGAGAGCGGAGTCCCCCCAGAGGCAAGCTGCCGCTGCGGAACTTCGAACTTCACAATCGGGGCGGGTTAGGGACTTTCACCCGATAGGGTACGTTCGTTCTGGACGAACAAAGAAAGAGGCCGACCTTTTAGTCGACCTCTTCTTCTGTATCGGATCTCAGCAAGAAATGATTACTCTGCTGAAACAGTTACTTTGACTGTGGCGAAAACGCCCTTGTAGCATTTAACCTTGCCCTCGAACTCACCAAGCTCCTTGATCTCAGGGAGAGTGATGTTCTTCTTTTCAACCTCTACGCCTGCAGCAGCAAGTGCATCGGCAACCTGTCCGGTTGTGATGGCGCCATAAAGCTTTCCGCTTTCTCCTACCTTTGCGGTAAGAGCGATAGCGATAGCCTCAATCTTAGCTGCGACAGCCTGAGCGTCTGCTACGAGTTTGGCTTCTTTGTGAGCTCTCTGACGGAGAGTCTCCTCATGCTGCTTGAGAGCAGATGGGGTGCCTACTACGGCAAATCCCTGAGGAACAAGATAATTGAGCGCGTAACCAGTCTTTACTTCTACCACTTCTCCGGCCTCGCCGAGATTGGCAATTTCTTTCTTAAGGATGATTTTCATAACGCTTCAACTATTTGAGGAGGTCAGTTACATATGGGAGAAGTGCGAGGGAGCGTGCACGCTTTACAGCCTGTGCTACCTTGCGCTGGAACTTCAATGAAGTACCTGTGATGCGGCGAGGAAGAATCTTTCCCTGCTCGTTGAGGAACTTCTTGAGGAACTCAGGATCCTTGTAATCAACATATTTGATACCTGCCTTCTTGAAACGGCAGTACTTCTTCTTGCGAACCTCTACGGTAGGAGGGTTCAGAAAACGGATTTCGTTGTTTGATACGTTTGCCATAATGCTATTCCTCCTTTAGGCTTCTGTTGGAACTTCAACTTCTTCTTCAACTGCTACTTCCTCTACCTTAGGCTCTTCCACTGCCTTAGGGGCAGCTGCCTTGGTGGCGCGAGTCTGGCGACGGTGCTCAGCGTAAGCGACTGCGTTCTTGTCAAGGGCTACGGTAAGGTAGCGGATGATGCGCTCGTCGCGGTGATACTGTGTCTCGAGAGTTGCAACGAACTCCGGAGTAGCTTTGAACTCAATCAGGTAGTAGAATCCTGATGTCTTGTGCTGGATAGGGTAAGCGAGCTGCTTAAGACCCCAGTCCTCCTGGTACACAACCTCTCCACCATTGTCGGTGATGAGCTTGACGTACTTGGCAACCGCTTCCTTCATCTGGGTGTCAGACAAAACGGGAGTTGCAATGAAAACGGTTTCGTACTGTTTGATCATTTTACTGTAAATAATTGTTAATTAATCTAATCCCCATTTTGGGGGCTGCAAATATAGCCATTATTTCCCAATATTACAATAATATGTACTGAAAATCAGTTTGTCTGTTGTAAGTTCGCGTTTAAGTGCGTATTATCAATGTTCATCGTGCTTTAACAATAATCATCCATTACGTCGCCTCCGGTCCATTTGCGGTCGAGGGCGATGGTTAGGTATTTTTCTGCTCCGATTTCTTCGTGGTAGGAGTGGCGATTCTCGTGGACAAAGTAACCATTTTCGTATGTGATTACGGATAGTACGTAGCCGCTGGTTCCTTTGACGTGTTCGCTTGTTGTAATTACTGCAAGTGTGTTGCCGTCATCGGAGATTCCGGCTTTGTGCACCAGAGATTGATATACTCCATTAGATTCGATGACAAACTCGATCTCACCAGGTTCCTCAGTTTCTATGCCGAGACAGTTGCGAAGCTGGCTTGTCTTGTATCCGGGACCGGGTACTGGTGAGTGATTCGGCAGGAGGATGTGGTGTTTTCTTATTATTCCGTAGGCGTGCGTGCACGTTTATGCAATTTTAACACAAGCAATTCAATTAAAAATTGTATATTTGTCTTCGTTATCCTCACAGGAAACTATTTACATACAGGAAAGCGTTTAGCTTTGTTCCTTACTGATGAATCTGGACA
>HF986341.1:0-23095 GCA_000432655.1 Bacteroides sp. CAG:1060 | reverse complement strand
TGATGAATCTGGACAATTCGTAGTGACGGGAATAATGTTTAATCGCTTGTGCTTGGCTATATCTGGGTTCGCCCACGCTATAGCAAAGCGTGAGCAACTGAACCTTATTCGTCACGCGAGGCCGTCCAGAGCCGATCAGTAGAATGAGTCTAAAGTGGCTCACGCTTTCTGCGAATAAGGGACTATCTCACCAAAGAGCCATTGGTGAACGGGGAAATAAAGAATGAGACCATTATTCTCTGTTGCATCTATGGCGGCATTTATTGCCTCCTTGTGCTTTGTATCCTGCTCTTCACCGATTAACACCATAAATGATCCGCACTTCGAAGAGAACGGTATTTATCTTGACAGTCTTGGTGCACCATTCCAGGCTATAATGCCGACTTCTCTTGACTTTTATGTTGAGGTCAGCGGTAGCATGAATGGTTTCTTCCGGGCCAATAAAGTGACCGCATTCAAGACTGATGTTTGGGCGATTGTTTCCTATTTCGGTAGCCCCGGCGTCTCCGTGTTGTCAAATACTGGCACTCAGGCAACGAAATATACAGGAGACCAATTCCGCAGCAGGATGAATTCGGGGGGCTTTGTATCTGCAACTGAGACACAGGTGCCTGCCATGTTGGAGAATATCCTGTCTAAACTAGATTATGATAACGGTGCAGTAGCAGTCCTGATTTCTGATATGAAGTATAGCCCCGTTGGTAATAGAGCCCTCCCGGTTCTTCTCCAGCAGTATGCAACCGACATCAGGAATATCGTCGGCAAGTATCCCGGCTCTGCATATAGCCTTGTGGGTGCTTATTCTGAATTTATAGATGCGAGGGGGAACGTAGCTTGCGAAAAGTCTCCATATTACTATCTCATCGTCGGCAAGGATGTTTGCGTAGCCAAGGTCCGCTTTGAGCTACTACGAGAATACTGTTAAGTCGGATTATCTTTATTATGTTGGAGAGCAGACCCTTAGAGCCAATTACAAAAACAATGAGAAGGAGCAGAAAGACCTTGCCCACTTCGTGGAACTGGTGGCTGCAACGGCATTGTTTGACTTCCTCTCCAAACCCAAACCGGATGCTCCTCAGGCGTTGACCCGCGCTATCTATGATGACAAGGTTGCCCTTGATTTGGCGTCCCTCGGTGCAGGATATAAAGGAATTGTTAAGAATGTGGCTGATATGATGCTCCTTGACCTTCTGGTTAAGATTTTGCCTGAGGAATCCCAATTCCCGCTAAAGAAAGACCGCAAGATGAACAAGGATTTCTATCAGGACCATGCTTTCGTCGCACTTGACCAGTTTACCAAAGGGTTTTATCAGTGGTATAAAGAATTGTCCGAGAATGCCCGCGGTTTCACTCCGCTTAACCTTGTCGGTCCAGGAAAGGAATTGACCAACTGGGTAAAGGGAAATACACTCAAGGGAAAAGATGAGTCATACTATCTGCTGGAGATGATTAAGGCCAGCAATAAGGGTAACGGCGAGAAGCACGACAACATCTTCCGTTACTTCCTGGACTTTGCATACAGCGCTATCAATGTTTACACCAAAAATCTGTAGTTGAATTATGAGTAGCATAGACATCAATATCATACAGAGAGGCATAACCAACAACTTTGAGTGGTCAGCCGAGCAGGGGCGTATAACCGCTGCGGATTTGGATAAAATCGGCGAGCAGCGTACCGATAATTGCGGAGCACTTAATGCACTTCCTACTCCTTTTGCCCGTTTCTTTGTGTTCAAAGAGGCTTTCCGCCGCGTGCTGGAGCAGAAACTTGATCCCGTTAACAAACCTGCCGGACATGCTTACGAGCACCTTGTTTCCAATACCCTTGACGTGTTCGAACTCCTCTATAACCTCAAATACCACGAGAACCGTTGGAAGAGTCAAGACCGCAAAATCGTTATCAAGGAATGGAATTATGCCGACCAGATGAAGGTTCTCAAGAACGATGTTCCTATCTTGGGCAATGCCGTTGAGAGTTACTTCAAGGAAGATTTGGGAGAAGCATCAAGAAAACTGTTCTTTGTTATTCTTGAAGACAAGGGCAAAGAATGCCTTTTGGCAACAAGTTCTCCGATGACCGGCTTCATTACGCCTCCGGATCTGGACCTTAAGACGGTAACAAGGGCCGGCAGGAAAGAAGAAGACTTCATCGGTGCAATCTATCAGGCGCTAAATGTCACACCTCTCACAAGGAAGGAAGGTGGCAAGTATTTCAAGGATATTCTCCTATTCGAAAACAGAAGCGAGGATTTTAAAAACTACATGTACAATAAACTCTTCTCTGGTGGAGCGACCATCGACGCCCGCTTCAAAGAGTTGAGGGATTATATTAAAGCGTTTGATGCAGACCAACAGATAATAAAGAACTGGTCAGACGCCGAACTTGAACCGGTCTATTCTGTTGACAATACAGCCCTTGTGGTAAATGGGATTCCTATCCTGTGCAGCAAGGCCACAGATGTTATCAACTACCTGACAGATGATATTATAAGGCTACCCTATAAGATTGATTCTGATAAGTTCGTGACACTTGTTTTCACACCTGACAGTTCTGATAGGAACTTTGATTATCTGCTTCCGCTTACAAAAGAAGGACTTGAGCACCTTAAGGCCGGTGACCTCAAGATTTCAGGAACAAAGAAATCATACGGAGACGTTGCCGTCGTTCTGGAATGCAACGGAAAGAAGCACGAACGCTACTATACCACGGACAATAATCCGAGCGCAGGCAAGGGTACCGTGCTTGATCTTTCGCTGGCAAAAATCAACTTTGACATTGCTATCTTCCCGAATGTCCTGTCCTATAAGCCCGAGGAGAATAATTACTTCAAGATTCTGGTATCTGCTACGGATCAGAACGAGAACAAGACATTCTCTGTCGTAAACCTTGCCCTGGATTTCTATTCTACCGACAAGGGTGGAAAATACATCCATATCGCGGAAGCAACCGACAGTACATTTGAAAACGGAGTTAGAGCGCCATTTATCCGTTCCCAGCAAGACGGCAAAAACGACTGCGGCACCAAGTATTACGAGGTGTTCAATACGCCATTCAGTGCTATCTGTGCTGAACTTTATCTGGAAGGAAAGTCTTATCCGTTTGCCATCATTCCTATGTGGGACAAGTCTGAGCCGTCTGAGAAGAAGTTCTCTTACGCTATCGATCTTGGTACGTCCAACACTTATATCTCTCGTCGTGAATATGGTAAAATGACAGAGCCTCAGCAGCTGAAGATGGACAAGCAAATTGTCAATTATCTCCATGCTAAGGAAGAATCAGCCCAAAAGAGCCTTATCTCAAGAATCGAGGGTAAGATTCCGGAAGAATTCAAAACGCTGGTTAAAACGGAGTTTGTCCCTGCGCTTATTGACGATAAGACCTACAGGTTCCCGATTCGCACGGCTCTCTGCGTGACTGGCGATGATACCAGGAAACCTGTCCTCTTTGACAACAGCAATATTGCTTTCTTCTACGAGAAGTTCCGTAGTGCCGGCAATCAGAAAGTTGATACAAACATCAAGTGGGCAGAAGATGAAAAGAAGCTGCGGGTGTTTATCCGCGAAATTCTGCTTCTCATCAAAGCTGACATACTTCAGGAGAACGGTGTCATCTCAGGTACTGAGGTTATCTGGTTTCGCCCGCTTAGTTTCAAGGAAAGCATTCGTTGTAACTTCGAGAAGATTTGGAAGGAGGAAGCCTCCAATATTCTCAATCTTGACTCCGCAGAGCAACAGCTGAAGTGCTATACTGAATCTGAGGCTCCCTACTACTACTTCGCCACGAAAGCAGCTTTCCAGAATGTCGAATCAGTTGCCGTGATGGACATTGGTGGTGGCTCTACCGATATTGTCTATTATGCAAAAGGTGAAGCAAAGATTGCCAACTCCGTTCATTTCGGATGTGACGTTCTCTGGGAGAATGGCTACAATCAGTTTGAGGACGCTCGGGATAATGGTATTTTCAAGCATTACAAGGACAAAATTCATTTCGATACCAACGAATTGAAGGAGCTTTATGAAGCAATGCTGAAGTCGAACGACTCGACTCGTGACATTATCAATCTGTGGATCAGCAATGACAAGGAGACTGAGATTTCCAAGAAACTGAGGACTGACCATGTATCAACCTTCGTCTATCACTACACGGCGTTGGTATATTATATGGCCGCCATGTTCAAGGCGAACGGGCTTCCTTATCCGAGAACTATTATTTTTAGCGGTAATGGCAGTAAGTATATTGACAACTATATTACTGATTCCAAGACTTGCTTGAAACAGATTACCGAACTAATCGTGTCGAAGGTATATGGAACGGAAATATCTGACATTGAACTCGTTCTGCCTACGGAACGTAAAGAAAGCACCTGTTATGGCGGCCTCTACCACCGCGCAGGAGCAAAGGAACCTAAGCCGGTTGTTTACCTGGGCGATGGCAGCAACGGTGAATACAAAGATGTTGAGGCAGTCAACTCAGCATATTCATCTGGCATGAAGAATAAGCTTGCTGATGAAATTGCTGCGATGAACAGTATCTATAAAGAAGTTCTCGATGCCCTCATTCAGCAATCTGTCATTGAGCATGTGGATTCTGCCATGATGAAGGAAGTCGTGGATTCCGTGGTCAAGGATGCCCTCGTTTCCAAGTTCCAGACTGAAATTCTTGACAAGTATATGCTTCAGGAACCTTTCAATGATACGCTATTCTTCCTGCCGGTTGTAGAAGCAGTGCTTAAGTTGACGAACATATATAAGAAATAAACCATGAATTTTTTCCAGTTTCTCGACACATATCCTTGGGTAACTGTCGTTGCTTTTGCAGCAATACAATTTGGGTTCTTCTTCAGCACACGTAGAAAGCTGAAGGAATTAAGTCACTTTTTCCCGTCCAAGAAATGGGAGACGAATGGCGATGAGGAGCATTTGACCTTAATAGCCGTACCTGAAGAATCCAAGAATGCCCAGGAACTGGTCAGCGAGATCAACGACTACATTACAAAGACAAACGGTGCGGTAGAATATGCCGTCATCAAGGATAAAACCGAGCGCCGTATAGATTCTCTTTACGAGTTCGCAACGTCTAAGATTTCCTTCCCGACCCACCTTGGTCTTATGGGGACTTTCTTCGGCGTTTGTAGTGGCTTGACATGCTTCAATGCCGGTCTTGGACAGGGTGATGGAGGTATAACCGACCAAATGATCAAGGAACTTATCGGCGGTATCATCGTTTCAATGGTGACGTCGTTGATAGGTCTTGTCCTGATGACTATCAGCAATATCCACGCGAGCAACGTACAGAAGGACATCGATGCGCAGAGGGATGAATTCTTCGAATTCCTTCAGATGTCGGTTATCCCGACCCTGGGAACTAATGTGTCTTCCTCTCTCAACAGACTGAGAAGCACTATCGGGAACTTCGAGCCGTCCTTCCGCGCCGTCATTGAAGAATTCAAGACTGCTTTCCGTGACTGTACGGACATGTTCAAAGGGACGTTTGCTGAGAATGCCGAAGTTCTCACGAAGTCAGTTGCCGAGATGGGTAGCAATATGACTCTCATCAACGAGAATATTCAGAAGCAGGATCAGCTGCTTGCCACCCTTAGGCAAAGAGAGATGGTCGTTACTTTGGATAAGTTTGTCTCTGCGGCCAGCAGTTTTGATTCAGTGACCACATCTATCCAGAAACTTGAAGAAGCCAAGGAAAGAATCATTGCGTCCACCAACACACTTGCAGAGAAGCAGGAATCTTATAACCGGTCTCTTGAGATTCCTACAAGACTCTTGCAGCAAGTTAATGCCATTCTCGATCGAGTCACTACTTTCGAGAAGAGCATCAATGCCCTTGGCGTGAACATCGAACAAACCCAGTTGCTTGGCAATACTCAGATTAATGCGATTGAAAAGCAGCTGAATGCGCTAAAGACCAAGCACAGCCTTGTATACCGTTATCAGGATACAGAGGTCGAAGAACTCGATAAGATATATAAAGAACAGTCTAAAGCCGTCATGGAGCTCTCGGATGCCTTCAAACGAGTAGTCGCCCAGAACAAGGATGACATTGAAACCGCTATGGGAGACTTCAAGGAAGCTTACGATAAGGTTGTGCGAACCTGCAAGACTGGTGTCCAGCAGAAGCTTGATGAATTCATCGAAGCCCTTAATAAGACTCTGGATGTCGAGGATGCAAACCGCAAACTCTCCAACCTGGATCGTCTTCAGGCTCTTGAGGCCAGCCTCGGTGACATCAAGGCTGCAATAGCAGACAAATCTGCTCTTACTGATGTATCCAAGGCCGTCCGGGAAGGAAACGCCAAGATTGAAGACCTTGCCCACCGTCCGATTGTTGTCCAACGGGCCGCATCCTCTTCCGGCGGGAGCTCAAGTAGCGGAAAAGAGACAAGTAAAAGAGGTATCTGGCCGTTCAGACGTAAATAGGTTCGAAGATGCGAAAGAAAGGCGATAAAGAATCCTTCTGGCCCAGCTACGTGGACATCGTCACCACCTTGTTTGCTATCATGGTGGTGCTGTTTGCGATGTCATATAGCCGGTTTCGCGTAAAGGAGGCAGAGTTGAGGAAAATTGCTGACAAGTATGAAGAGATCAAGAAAATCTACCAGACAGTAGAGAATATAGACTCTACCTACTTTGCGTATGACCCAACCTACGTGAAGCACATATTCAAGATCCAGGTCACTTACCAGAAGGGCGAATTCGATTTGTACAAACTGATGGCAGACCGAACGAACCGTGCTGAGGCGGACACGCTTCGTAAACGTATTATTGCCGCAGGACAGGAGATTCAAAGAACTGTTCAGAATCTCCAGAACATGCATGACAAGAAGCAAGACATTAAGTACTTGGTTGTTATCGAAGGACAAGCGTCAGCGGACGGGTATTACGTTGACCCCTACTTCAACAACGACGTCCTTAGTTACCAGCGTGCTCTTGAACTTCACAGATTCTGGAAAAAGAGCGGCATTGATTTCTCCGTCATGCCGAAGTGCGAACTGGTCATAAGTGGCAGCGGTGAAGGCGGCGTTCCGAGGGACACCACGCGTGAGGAATTCAACCAGCGATTCTTGATTCACATTGTTCCGGTTATCGGTAATATACGAATGAACGACAAACAGGAGTCCGTTATCAGCAGGTAATGCCCAGGATGTTCACCATATGTACCATCTTTATTTGCATTCTTCAAGCGATTGTAGGATGCATCAGCTATCCAGATGCCGGCAGCGAGGTTTGGATGGAGCTTCCGGCTCACGCTGATACAGATTGCATCATTGAATACAATGGTTATACTGTCTCATACGATGAGGCTGCACGTATTCCGGCTTGGGTTGCTTATGAACTGACATCTGAGGAAGCCAATGGTACCATAGGTCGCAGTGGCAAGAATTTTCGGCCTGATGATAAAGCCAAAGTGGTCCAGGCAGACAATTATGACTATCGCAGTTCTGGATGGTCGCGTGGGCATATGGCTCCTGCAGGCGATTTCAAGTGGGATGACGGAGCAATGTGGGATACATTCTTTTACACCAATTGCTGCCCTCAAGATGAAAAAATGAATAACGGCAGTTGGCACGTCCTGGAGAATAAAGTAAGGACTTGGGCGAGACAATTCGGAAGCGTTTTCGTCGTTACCGGCCCAATTGTGGGTCAAAACCAAGAAGGAAAGATAGGTCCACACAAGATTACTGTTCCTGATGCATTCTTCAAGGCACTTCTGGTCTACAAAGATGAATCCTATCACGGCATAGCATTTGTTATGTTCAACAATCCCACGAAGCAAGGGCTTTCAGATAGTTATTTGAGCATCAATGAATTGGAAAAGCTATCTGGTCTCGACTTCTTCCCGTCGCTGGATGATTCCATCGAGGAAACTATTGAGGATGAAGTAGACTTGAAATTCTGGAATATACGATGAATAAGAGCGATAGAAAGAAACTCCAGACAGGGTTATATATCGGATTGGCAATAGTGGCCGGGTATCGGATTTTCCTTGTTATACAAAATAAAAAGAATTGCTTATGAGCCCTTTATAAGCCCTTTGTAATTATCGGCGAAAGAAATATAATATTCAGAATAGTAGCAACTTACAGTACTGAAACAAGAATCTGCACTCGTTTTATCCATTGAATTTTGAGCCCTTTGTGAACCCTTTGACAACGTAATATGTTCCCTTGCCGGTTGTGCCCTTCACTTCAAGATAATCGGACAAAGAAGCCAATAGTCGCGTGGCTGTGGGTTTACTGACCTTGGCCATCTCTTGAACATCAGTGTTCGTTATGCGCCCGTTCTTCAAAGCGAATTCAACGGCCAGGATGCCTCGCTCGCTTATTCCTGCCTCCTTAAGCTGCGCAGCAGGACTGTTGAAGAACGTGACCATCAGCCCACCGAAGGATGTGTCGAAAAGGGGCGGAAGGAGTTTCTCAGCAATAGCGCCATTCACAATCTTCCCGATGCCTCGACCCCAGGCCTCGACTTCTCCACAACGGAAAAAGGCATTGGCGATAGCAAAAGAACTTAATCTGAACCGCAAGACGGTTCAACGCGTTCTGCGCAAATATGCCGAAGCGATTGCGGCAGAAGATCCTGACGAGGCACTGCTTGAGGCGCTCGCCGAGACTCCCAAGGATGCCACATCTATTGCAAATACCCTTAAGAATGAGTACATTTGAGGAAATACCACATAAAACACAATTAAAATGATTAAGTATCTTTTTTGTGAGCCTTTTGTTTTTTTGTTACTTGTTTTGGCGTCATGTCAAAGTTCTGTTAATATGGTGCCTATAAAACAACAAAAGTCTTCCATTACTAAAACGTCGGATGGGTCTGTAAAAGATGAATATTCGATTTCCATAGTTGATATTGAACGCTACATGGAACTTTGTGGTCGAAATGTTAAGCATTTAATTAGTCCATATTTGATGGGTAGCGATACGTGTCTTTTTATTGTACAAGCTGATTCTGAGTGGACTGTATTCTCTGGAGACAGAAGAGTCAATCCGATTATTGCAAAAGGTAATGGTGTTTTGAACATGAATTCTACAGATGAATATGTTTGTGTTCTTAATGAGATGGCAAAATCCATTTGTGACGTCAAACATGGGGGAGGGTTTGTTGACGAAAATGCGTTAGACTTATGGGAGATAATTTCTCCTAGAATCCGAAAAAAAGAACCAACAAAAGCTGGACAAGAAAAATGGGTGATAAGAAAATTTATGGTTAACTCTCAAATGTATGTAGAAAAGGTCGTTCCTCATTTGATTAGTACTAGATGGGGGCAAGATACCCCATGGAATGACAAGTTCCCTATTGATTATTCCGTTTCAAGTGGGTCTTCAATATATAGGTGTAAAACGGGTTGCGTTGCCGTGGCTGTAGCACAAATGTTTTATTATTTGCACTATAACAGCGCAAATGGTGAACCAAGCAGATTGTATACTGATGTTTCTTATAATCCATTCATTTATGGGGAAACAAGTGACATAGGTTTCTCGAAAAATAAATATACAAATGATCCGCAGAGATGGAATGAAATGGCTTTGACAAAAGAAGGCCCTGGTAACTTTAAGTATGTTGGGGATCTTATGATGGAAATTGGAAATAGTTTTGGAATGACTTATTCTGCCTTAGGGAGTGGCGCCCTTATGCAAAATGCGGGTGCGTTGAGACAATTTGGACTAACATGTTCTTCATCTACATATAATGTTGGATTACTTATAAAGGAACTTGACAAGCAAAAACCTGTTATTATTACTGGTTATTCGGAAAAGACAGGACATTGTTGGATTATTGATGGATATCGTAGAGAGAAAACTGAATATGAGATGGTGTGTTATTGTGAGTATACCTCGGATTGGATTTCCACCGATGAAGTGTTTGATACATTTGAACAGGCAAGCAGAAAATATGGTTTTGAAAGTGCAGAGGAGTTTAGGCCTTATCCTACTAGAGTGAGCGTGGAGAATTATATTCTTATGAACTGGGGTGAAGACGGACAGGGATCGGAAAGTTGTTATAATTCCACGGCTCCTTGGGTGTTCTCTAGTGGTTCTACAAATGTGAAATTTGACCATGATTTTACGATTTTTTATAATTTCAGATGAATAGAGTATCGGTAATAACTATTGTTTGGTTGTCTATGGTTTTCGTAGGATGTGCTCCCATCCTGATTCCTGACATTTCTCAGATTGGGCCGATTGACGAATATAAATATGTTTTCTGTAATCGTGATGCTGATGTCCTTTCTGTAAAGGGTTGCGATGTGGCCAGTGGCTGTTTGATGGAATTGTCGGTGTTTAATTGTCAGGAAATAATTGATAATCCCGAACTTAGGACATACAAACGATTTCGCAAGCGCCCTGACGAAGTGATGATGCGTCAGTTTAATCTGTCGAGCAGAAACATGTACAATGATTATGATGGACCTGTGATTCATAAGTTATGGTTTGTCGTAGTGGAGCAGCGGACCAGCGAATGTGTTTCATTGTCCATAACCGCAGACCGTGTTATGTATGGCCGTCCGGCGGGCAGCAATTTGTCTGATAAGTTTATTATTCTTACAAACGATGAGGAGTATCTGTTTTCTTATGACAAGCGACGCTTATATAGAAATTGCGAAATTACCATAGATGAATATCTGGCTATGCGCCCTATGGTTCTTCCTGTTATGAAATTGTCGATGTCCGAAGTTCCGGAAGAACAGCTTCCGATGGAGGTTACGTTTACCATAGATATCGGACTTTCTGGAGGCAGGCATCTCGTGAATGATATTTGCATCAATATGAAATGATATGAACAGAATCAGAACGGTATTGATGTGGCTTTTGATGTTTGTGATGGTTTCTTGTGTTGAGGAACTGGACTTTAGTCGTGATTATTCCCCGAAACTGACGGTTAATTGCGTTCTTAAACTTGAAGAGTCCACACAGGTGGTGGATATAAAATATAATGCACCAAGGAATGGCACCTATGCTGAAGTATCTGAAGCCGCGGTGCTGCTCTATGCTGATGGAGTGTTGGTGGGCCCTTTTGAGCGGACGGCATTTTGTCGTTGGGAAATAAAGTGCACTCCTGAAAGCGGAGTCCGGTATCGCATTGAAGTTAATGTTCCGGGTATGCCCGTCGTATCAGGAGAGACAACAATGCCTTATCCACCAAAGATTGAAAAAAGCCGACCGGATGGTGTGCATGTCCGGAATCTTATTCAAGGTAAAGGTGATTCGTCTCCCATTTGGATGTGTACATTACTTAAGAGAGACGCTTGGAATGCTGATAAGGAAATCCCGTCGGATTACATGGACAGTTATATAATTACGCAGAGTATTTCTACCAATCACCCTTATGTGGACAATTTCAATATCACAGGGAAGAGTTTTCCCAGTACCGGGAAAATCCCGAGTGTGAATCCGGATCACGATGGTTTTATCCGTGTACCGTCGCTAAACCTTGATGACAGCCTTGAATTTGGGGTCGAAGGGTTCTTTTCCAATACGATTCTGTCCGTTATGAGCATGTCTGAAGAATATGACCGATACCTCAAGAGCAGTTACCAGAAGATGAACAATTATTATACCGGGGCTTTTTACGACTTTCTGGAAGAGGATGTTGTCTATAGTAATATTAGTGGAGGTCTGGGAATTTTTGGAGCATGTGCTGAAAAACTATTTCTTTATAATGTCTATGGGCAGTAGGAAATATATTGCACTCGTGTTGTGTGTCTTTGGCTGTAGCGTGGCTGCTGCTCAGGTGGATACGTCCAGGGTTGGCAATTCTGTTCTGGATAGCGCAATGGTAGTGGCCTCTTACCCCAAGCTTGAAGGCAAAGGGAATGTGTATCTATACACGGTGGAAAAGTCGGCGGGTATAATCTCTGTGGCAGGTGAACCTGATGTGGTGAGGCAACTTGCATGTCTGCCTGGCGTTTCAACCGGAATAGAAGGGTCTCTCGGAATGTTTATTCGCGGTGGCAACAGCAGTAATTGCAGAATACTGATAGACGGGGTTCCTGTTTATAATGCAACTCATGCATTTGGCTTGATGTCATCGCTTCAGTCGGAAAGTATTGCATCATCCCGAATATACACCGGAGGGTTCAAGTCTTCCTTTGGGAATTATACATCCGGTATTGTCTCGGCGACACAGAAAACCGGGGCAGTCGAAAAATTTGGCGCGAGCCTTACACTTTCTCCGTATATGGAAGGGGTGCATTTTGAGGTGCCCGGTAAGGTCTCTGTAAGGTTTGGCGCAAGGTATTCCACGGCACAACTGATAGCCAAGTATGTTATGAACAACTACAAAGACAAAATTGCCGTTTTGGAAAAATGCAGCGATAATTATCAGTTTTCCGGGAATGTTTTCGATGTGAACGGAGGCGTTTCATTCAAGATGTCTGCCAATACTGTTGTAAATGCTTTGGGGTTTTATTCGAAAGATAAGTTCCTGACCAGCGACAACGGTTTTTATGTGGATACGGGGTGGCAGACATGGATGGGAAAACTTGGTCTGTCAAGCGTTGTCGGTGAGTCCAAACTAAATGTCTCTTTTTATGCTACGGGGTATGATACACATACGCTTCAAGAAGTTTTCTATACTGACGGAGAGTGCGCTTCGCGGGTGAAAATCAATGCCGGATTGACGGAATTGTGTCTTGCGACAAATGTCAATCGTACTTTGTCGGGCAATGCGGGTCTGGAATATGGTCTTGACGTCAAGAGACTTTGGGGAACTTGCAACATATCTGCTTTTGCAGATTTGAAGACCAAGGTTGGACACAATATTGACTTCAATGCCGGGCTTCGTCCTACTTGTCATCTTGATGCCGGCAATACGAGAATTAACATGGATGTGCATTTGCTCTCTGATTTTATGATAAGAGATTGGCTTGGGGTCGAACTTGCGTTGGATAGGACCAATCAATATTTTCATACGTTAGAGGGTTTACCCACATCGTATCCGATGAACTTGACGGTGCCTTTGACCCAAAAATTTCCTGAAGAGACGACCAATCAGATTTATGCTGGCCTGTTCTTTGCTCGGAATACTCCGGCCATAGGATTCTTAGGACAATTGGATATCAATGTCAACGTCGGTGCATATTATAAATATATGTCCAATATGGTCTCCTATATTTCTTCGGTGAATCTTGTTAAGAATAAATCCACCAGTTGGGAGAATGATGCCGATTGCGGTTCGGGACAGTCTTATGGCCTTGAATGTCTCCTGAACATAAACTCGGAGCGTCTGTCCGCGAATGTTGCATATACGCTTTCTCATACGGATAGGGTATTTCCAATGATTAACGGTGGGGCGCGCTATCCGTTCAAATTTGACCGTCCCCATATACTGAATCTCCAATTTGATCTTTCTGCGGCAGAGTACAAGACCAGAAAAAAGAATAATGGCATATCCCACCACGTTATATGTAATATGAGCCTTAGTTCCGGTTCCAGGATGACTGCTGTTGTCGGATCTTACGAACCTTATCCATATCCTTATTATTGGGCGCCTGTCGTGAATCCGCGGACAATGCCACATTATTATGCCATCGACGAGTATTATTATACACGTCCGGAAATGTCGGCAATGAATGGGGTGGTAGTCCCGATGTATTTCCGGCTGGATCTCGGGTACGCATTAAGAATAGAATCGTCCCGTTCAAGTCACGAACTGACTTTGTCGGTATTCAATGTTACCAACAGACATAATCCATATATGATTTATAACGAAGACGGTGTATGGAAACAGTTGAGTATTATGCCAATACTCCCTTCGATTCGATATAGGATGACTCTTCGCTCCTAATGTGTGACGTAGCCCTCGGGATTCTTGCCTACGAGGTGGAGGGCTTCGTATTTTTTTATTAAATTTGAAGCAATAACCAGTGTTTTTATGAGACGAAGTTTTTTCTTGTTTGAAATGGCCCTTTTAGGAACAATTGTTACTATTGTGTCTTGCAGTAAGTTGAATCATAAGTTACCTGTGGTGTTGACTAAAGAAAACACCTTGGGTAATGAGGACTATTATTATTGGTATAATGGAGAAAAAGTAACTATTTCTATTAGCGGAGAATATTTTAATGTATATGGCGACCCACAAAAGTCTTCAACGATAAGGGAGTATTGTGAATCACATAGTCTAATACTAGATTCTAACACGGTGACTTCTAATGCACTTACAATGTTTAAAGTCAATTCTGCAGCCACAAAAACGGAAAGTGATTTTTCTTACTCAAAGCTGGCAGCCGAATTAAAGGAAGATGGAAGTGGAGTAAAAGTATTCCCCGTAGTGAGTAGAGTAAATGGTACACCTATTGAAACTTCACATCTTTTTTATGTGAAACTTATGGGCGAAAATAATTACGCCAAGTTGAAAGAGTTTGCTGACGGTACAGGAACAAAGATTGTTTCGGATATTGATTATATGCCGGGTTGGTATGTACTGTCAATGGAAAATTCTGTTTTTGACAACTCAATTCAAGCAAGTAACTATTATATGGAGACGGGACTTTTTGAGAAAGTGGATCCTGCCTTTATTTTTGATTTTCAACCATCTGTAACAGTTAATGATGTTGGATTTAATTCACAGTGGGGGTTGAAAAATACGCAATACTCCGGATACGATATTAATGTTGAAAGCGCGTGGGATTTGTCAAAAGGAAAGAATGTGTCAGTTGCAGTTGTAGATACAGGCATTGATTCTAACCATCCAGATTTAAAAGGAAATCTAACATATCATAATTATAATTCAATGACGAGTTCTACGTCGTATCGTTTTAATAATCTAAAACCACATGGAACACATGTGTCTGGTATAATTGCTGCAATGGCTGATAATACTATAGGTATTGCAGGAGTTGCTCCTGAATCAATGTTAATGGATGTATATCACGATCTTAGCATATCTAAGACGGCAACGTTAGAGTTGGCAGGAGGTATTAATTGGGCATGGGCTAATGGTGCTGATATTATCAACTGTTCATGGGGAGATCAAGGTGGAGAATTTGATTCCCTTCATTCATCACTTCTCGAAGAAGCCATCCTCAATGCAATACAATCAGGGAGAAATCATAAGGGGGCTATCGTTATATTTGCTGCTGGAAATTCAGGTGGGGTTCTGGATTATCCGGGAAACTTTGATGAAAGGATTCTTACCGTTGGGGCTATAGGTAAGACAGGACATCCGTCTGATTTTTCGGCATTCGGTAATCGTTTGGACGTTGTGGCTCCTGGAGAAAGTATATTGTCCACCTTGCCTGGGGGCTTTACTGAATTTATGAGCGGAACATCTATGGCAGCCCCTATGGTTTCAGGAATAGCGGCATTGATTCTTTCTATTAATCCTCAACTTAATGGCCAAGATGTTATTCGTATTATTGAGTTAACATCAAATAAAATTAATCCCGGAGGAGATTTTTATTACGGAGATGTTTATTTTAAAGATAGTGGGGAATGGAATGAACATCTTGGATATGGACTCGTAAATGCCGCGCGGGCCGTATTGTATGCGAATACATCTGCTAATGTGTCTCTTTCTAATGGAGGAGGTTCTCTTTCTCTTGTCTCTCAATCTGGGGCTTTTGTCTCCATGTCACAAGGGTATGTTTATTCCAACTCCTTATCGGATAAGACATATTATGTGTCTGTTGATAACTTGTCTGGGGACGATTATCAATATTTTTGGCAGGTTTTCCCGTATCAAAATGGATATACTGTCGGGCCAAGAATAACTACCGTATATGGACAAAGAGCAATTCTTGAATTGCCTGAGGGCATGACACGAAATACCTCCTATATGATACGTTGCTGTGTGTTCGAAGGTGATAGGTTGATAGGGGCACCTTCGTTTAATCTATATGTTAATTAAGCATGCGCAGGTTTGAACTTTTATTGGGTATTCTATTGTTATTCTCGTGTGAGCGAATAATGATTCTGGATGCAGGAGAGACACCTATGGTGGTTGTAAACTGTGTGCTTACATCTGAACCGAAACAATTTCTCGAATTGTGTTACACAAGAGGAGCGTCTGAGAAGGATACTAAATATGTGACAGATGCCGCTGTAAAAATCATGGATGTGCATGCGGAGAAAGAATATCGGTCTGATAGGATTTCTGAGGGAAAATGGTCTATTGATTTTTGCCCGCAACCGGGCCGGACATACAAACTTATCGTTGAAGTTCCCGGATATGAAACAATATGGGCGGAGCAGACGATGCCTGTGCTGAATGCGTGGGCGGAAAGGGATGATTGCGTGTTGTATGAACATTATCACGCGAATACTACCGGAGAACTGCGTTGGAGTGTTGAGGCTGATGATGCTCCGTATGTGCTTTTTGTATGGGCGATGCAGTATGATGAGATTCTTGGGAAAAGAGTGGTTGCTGATTATATATGCTCTGATGGCTATCCTTCAGAAATCAACGAGACGGAATTGGTTTATAGTGGATCATCATATCCTGAACTTGTCGGCCGAAAAATGCATGAGAAATACCTTAAATTCTCTATTCCTTCTATTGATGAGATAAAGAGTAATCCGGCAGGCCAAGGTCCTTTCTTCGTGATTTCGGGAGATTTCAAGGGGAACTTTCCATATTTTATGGAAGCGGGTTCATGCAAATTGAAGGATGATGGACATCTTTTGAATCCGGGCCCGAAAGACGGATATCTGGTATTTGCACGAGCGAGTGAAGAGTATACCAAGTTCTTTGCGGATGTCGAGGAGGTTATTCTTAAACAAAAGTCCTCTGATATCAGGAGAATATATGAAAGAGATAATTCATATTCGAATATTCATGGAGGAATAGGGATCTTTGGAGCTGTCTGTACTGTGAATATGATGTGGTCTCCGGACCATACTCCTGATGGATCCTTGATTATAGGCGCATCCTAAGCAATGACAGAGTAATATGAAACGGCTTATAATATCACTGGTATTGCTGTCTTTTGCAGTGTTCTTGGGAGCACAACAGCCTGAATATTACGATGATGTGTCGTGGAGAGACACGCTTCCTGCTGCTATCAAGATAGATAGGCGTCGGTTGGAACGTGAATTGGGTATGGTGAAGTCGGATATTAAAGATATTCGCACAGTGGTAGCTCCTCTTGGGGAAGGTGACCCTGTCAAATGGGCGCAATCGCTTCCCGGGGTTGCTGCTGGGGCTGACCTTTCCAGCGCAATGTATGTAAGAGGGGGCAATATGGGCAATAACCTTGTCACGCTTGACGGGGTGCCCGTATACGGGTACTCGCATCTTTTAGGAGTCACCACTGTCGTCCCTCAGTCAGTAATCGCATCTGCCTCTATGACTAAAGGAGGGTTTGACGGTGCGGATGGGAATTTTACTTCTGCGCATCTGAATATTGTGACCAGAAAGCCCGAATCCGGTTATCGCATTAGTGCTGCCGTCAACAGTTTCTTGGCAGGTGTAAATGCCGAGGTTGGGTGGAAGCGTTTTTCTATATTGATGTCGGCTCGGGTCTCTCCTCTCAAATGGGAGTATCGTGCAATCAAAGGAATCATTCCATCCGTTTCAACAAGAATAAAGGATTTTGAAGCTGGTATTGACGACATTTATGCCAAGGCCAGATATTCTTTTCGTGACAATATTTATGTGGAGTTGTCGGGAATGACGAGTATGGATAACTATTATGTGTCTCTTGATGAACAATCCTCTGAAAATTTCGGCTGGAAGAACAATCTCTTACTGTTTCGTTTTCATGCCGATACCCAAAATTCGTCGTCAGAGATATCGGTGTCGTATTCGGGGCTGGATAATTTTCAGATTCAGGACAAGCTTTTCAGAGGGAAGATGAATCATTTGTCGTTAAAATCTGATATGGCAGAACTTACATACTCGGCAAGGAGGACACGCTATTTTGGGGAAGATCAATTGTTCGGTATTAGTTATGGCGCCCAATATAGAAACATCTCATTCCGCCCTGGACAGGTGGGAGATGAGCTCGGACCGAAAACGGACAATACACTTAAATCCATATATTTTCAGACGCATGCAGATATTCCTGGTGTTCTGATGTTTAAAGGTTTTCTTCGCCGCAATGAATTTGACAATTCGGACAAGTATTTCAGAAAAGAGAGTTTTTCCAAGAATGAGGCAGGCGCAAATTTGAAGGTAAACATTGGAAAACATGTTGCATTTGAGAGTACTTTTGACAAAGTATGTCAGTTTTATCATACACTTGAGGGACTTCCTACCGGGTGGTCTATTGATATGATAGTTCCGTCAGGACGATATGTGGATCCGGAACAGGCCATACAGTGGAGTGCAGGGTTCTCTTTTTCCGCAGGCAGACATTCGATGTCCGCTGTTGCCTTCGGGAAGAGAATGAAAGGGCTGGTTCTGTTCAAATACACTCCGTCTTTATTCTCAGGCGCGCTTGAGCAATGGGAGTTTAACGTGGACCAAGGTAATGGAGATTCATACGGAGGAGAATTTCTGTACGAATATTCAGGTAAAGAATGGTATGCTCGCGTGGCTTATACCATATCGAAGACAAGCCGATACGGCTTCGTCTCGGTAAACGATGGCGGGAGATTTCATGCTAAGTTCGACAGACCGCACATATTGAATGCTCAGTTGAATTGGCGCAGTTTCAGTATTGCATTAACTTTCCAAAGCGGTAATTGGGAGAATGGTGCCTCCGCGAAGTATCCTATGTATGTAGTCCCGGATGGAGAGGTAGAAGGAGATTATTATTCCTCAATAAACAATTATCGCATGCCTTCTGTTTTTCGCCTCGATGTAGGATACAATAAATCATTTCATACCGGACGTTTTACGCATGATTTGAGTTTGGGAATATGCAATGTCACGAATCACTTCAATCCTTTTGTCCTATACTACGATGCAAATACGGAACAGTGGAAAGGACTGTCGTTGCTGCCTGTCATGCCGAACTTCAGCTATAGGGTGAATTTTTGACTCTTCGCTCCTAGTGTGTGACGTAGCCCTCGGGATTCTTGCCTACGAGGTGGAGGGCTTCGTATTTTTTCTGGATGAGCTCGGTGTCAGCGCGGGCGTCGTCAGTGCAGATGAATCTTTCTCCGATGCTAATGTGCTTGTTGCCCCAGTTGAAGTATCCCAGGTACACAGGACAATCCATCGCCCTGGCGATGGCGTGGTATCCCATCTTCCAGCGTTTCACCGGCTTGCGGGTGCCTTCCGGTGCTATGCACAGGTGGAATTCTCCTTGCGCCTTTTCCATCTCCGAGATGACGCTTCTTACTACGGTGGCGCCGTTTCTACGGTCTACCGGGATGCACCCGAATTTGCGGAGAATCGGCCCGAGAGGCCAGAAGAAAAACTCTTTCTTTATCATGACATGCGCGACATGTCCGAGGCTCTTGTAATAGAAGTAAGACACCAGAAAGTCCGCGATGCTTGTATGGGGAACTCCCAATATGACACATTTCTGCTCAGGAGCAGGACCGCTGTCCGCCTGCCACCCGAGTGCTTTCATTACGCGTGCGTAGAAATTGTTCTTTTTCATTATGCCTGGATGTTGATGTCTTCAAGCTCTTCTTCACTTCGCAGGTAGCGGCAGGTAAAGTGCTGCCTGTCAACAGTATTGTCGCCCATATAGAACTCAAGAATTTCGGAGATTGACTCTTCGTCGTTCAATTCCACGAGGTCGAGCCGCATATCTTTTCCGATGAAGTGTATGAACTCCTGGTAGGAGATTTCTCCAAGACCTTTGAACCTGGTGATCTCCACTCCCGTCTTGAGCTGTGCAATGGCTTTTTCCTTCTCTTCCTGATTATAGCAGTAGATGTTGGATTTGCTGTTCTTGACCCTGAAGAGAGGGGTCTGGAGGATGTGCACGTGTCCTCGTCTTATCAAATCCGGGTAGTACTTCAGGAAGAAGGTGAGTACCAGCATCCTGATGTGCATACCGTCATCATCGGCATCAGTCGCCACCACTATATTGTTGTATCTGAGATTTTCCAGGTCGTCTTCCACGCCAAGGGCAGAGATGAGCAGGTTCAACTCTTCGTTCTCCGCCACACGCTTGCGGCTCTCCTTGTAGCAGTTGATAGGCTTTCCTCGCAGGGAGAAAACGGCTTGATAGTCGGCGTTACGGGCCTTGGTAATGGTTCCGCTCGCGGAATCACCCTCTGTGATGAATATGGAGGAGTTCTCTATGTTGTCCTGATTCTTCTCGGTGATCTTGTCGTTGTAGTGGAAGCGGCAGTCGCGGAGCTTGCGGTTGTAGACAGCGGTCTTGCTGTTGCGCTCGCGGGTTTTTTTCTGGATGCTTGATATCTCAAGGCGCTCCTGCTGGGATGCTTTTATCTTGTCTTCCAGTACCGGGACGACCTCCTTGTGGATTCTCAGGTAGTTGTCCAGGTTCTTGGCTACAAAGTCGTTGATATATGTACGGATGGTAGGGCCCACCTCATTGTGCAGCACCCCGTTGGCATCCGGTTCCTGTCTTTCCCACATGTACGTGGAGCCGAGTTTGGTCTTGGTCTGGCCTTCGAAGTTAGGCTCCTGTATCTGTATGCTTACGGCACCTACGACACCTTGGCGGCAGTCTGCCGGCTCGTAGTTCTTCTTGAAGAACTCCTTGAGGGTCTTGGCTATGGCCTCCCTGTATGCTGCCAGATGAGTACCGCCGTCGCGGGTGTTCTGTCCGTTTACGAATGACGTTATGTTCTCTCCGTATGAATTGCAGTGGCTCAGAACAATCTCAATATCCTCGCCTACAAGGTGTATCGGCGGGTAGAGGGTCGGCTCGCTGAGATTCTCGTTCACAAGGTCGAGCAGGCCGTTCTCGGATTTGTATTTGACTCCGTTGAAGACAAGCGTGAGGCCGGTCTTGAGGTAGGAGTAGTTCTTGACCATTGTTTCTACATAGTCAAGATTGTACGAGAAGTTTCCGAACATCAAATCGTCCGGGGTGAACGTGACAAGGGTGCCGTTCTTGGCGGATGTGGCTTCGTTGCCGCTTTCTTTAAGTTCTCCTCTCTCGAATCTTGCCCATGAGCACTCTCCGTCGCGGTGGGAGCAGATGTAGAATGAGGATGAAAGGGCGTTGACGGCCTTGGTGCCGACACCGTTCAGTCCTACTGATTTCTTGAATACGGCATTGTCGAATTTGGCTCCCGTGTTGAGCTTGCTGACAGCCTTGATTACGGAACCGAGAGGAATTCCTCGTCCGTAGTCTCTGATAGTCACAGTCTTAAGGTCTTCTATTGTGATATCAATCTGCTTTCCGAAGCCGGCCGCGAACTCGTCTATAGAGTTGTCCACGACCTCTTTCAGAAGCACATAAATACCGTCCGACGGATTCTTCCCGTCACCAAGACGCCCGATGTACATTCCCGGGCGTTTACGAATATGTTCTACACCTTCAAGGGTGCGTATGTTGTCATCTGTATATGCGGCGCTCATTTTACAACTCCCCTAAGATGAAGAATAAAAGGTTTTTTCTGTGAAGAAGTATATACTGTGATGCTTTTGTCGAAAGGATACGGACCGTCTTCGTTGGCGTATGTGGCCTCAATGGTGCCTTTCTTGCCCGGCTCAATAGGCTCTCTTGTCCATTTTACTGCTGTGCATCCGCAGCTCGAAATGACGGCGTAGATCTCAAGCGGCTCTTCTGAATTGTTCGTGAGAGTGAATGTGCAGCTCAATTCTCCGTCTTTCCAGCTGACCTCTCCGAAATCGTGGACCATCTTGTCGAAAGTGACAGGACTTGACACCGCCAGCATCAAAGTGGATATAATTGTGATAAAACTGTTCATGTATGCAAAGATAATTGACTTTTTCAAAATTTACTATTATTTTTGTGTCTCAATTAGAACGACATTATTTATTATTATGGCTTACAAAATTAATCCGGACACCTGTGTGGCTTGTGGAACTTGCCAGGGTGAATGTCCTTCAGGGGCTATCAAGGAGGGAGACGTTTATAGCATTGATCCAGATGTTTGTGTCAGCTGCGGAGCTTGCGCTGACGCTTGTCCTATGGGTGCAATCTCTCCTGAGGAGTAATCTCTGATCAGACGTGATACGATGAGGGTCGGGAGCGTTCAACGTTACCGGCCTTATTTGTATCTGAAGGCAGATTAACTGTAATGTGCGTATGTTGGAAGATTTCAGACTGAAAGTTTTCGAAGCTGTCGCAAAGTCAGGCAGCTTTACGTCCGCGGCAAGGCAGTTGGGAGTATCTCAGCCGGCCGTGAGTCAGAATATTGCCGAGACGGAAAAAACTGTCGGCGTGAAGTTATTTGACAGGGGAGCCGGGCGCTGTACTCTTACACCTGAAGGAAAGGCCTTTCTTGGCTATGCCAGAGAGGTGAATGAGGCGTACGGTCGCATGAATGCGGTGTTCAGTCGTCCCGAATCCACTCTGCTGAAATCCGTTGTGCTGGACGGCAAGCCATGCAACATACTTATAGAGAAAGGATATTTCTCATCCATCGGCGTGCCGGATGACACTCCGGCCGAAAGGGTGGTGGATGCTTCCGGTACCGCCATATTGCCGTCGTTTTTCAATACCCACACCCATGCGGCCATGACGCAGTTGAGGGGATACGCCGACGACCTGCCCCTGAAGCAGTGGCTTGAAGATTATATCTGGCCGTACGAGGACAAACTCACACCGGACGATATCCGCAAGGGCAGTGAAATAGCCTGCCGGGAGATGGCCTCATCCGGCTCCACCTTCTTCTCTGATATGTATTTTGACATAGAAGAGACGGTATCGGTGGTGGACCGGTCCGGAATGAGGGCGGCAATCGGAATCACGGTCATGGAAAATCACAGCAAGGCCGTGGAAGCCCGGAAGAAAGATTTTATAATGAACTGGTCGGACCCTACGGGCGGTCGGATTCAGCTCGTGATGGCTCCCCACGCCATATATACGGTAGGTACGACCAAACTCCGGAAGGCTGCCGAATTTGCCCGCCGGCACGGGCTCAAGCTCCATATCCACCTTGCGGAAACGCGTAAGGAGGTGGAAGACTGCGTGAAGGAATACGGGGTCACCCCGGTGAGGTATCTGGATAAAATAGGATTCCTTGGCCCTGATGTAATAGCCGCCCATTGTGTATATGTGGATGAGCAGGAA
>HF986340.1:7602-33883 GCA_000432655.1 Bacteroides sp. CAG:1060 | reverse complement strand
GACTCGAACGGACGACCCCCACGTCCCGAACGTGGTGCGCTAGCCAACTGCGCTACATCCCGATAAAAAATAAACTTGCTTATGCAAGTTTATTGATGTATACTGCTATACCGCTTTTCAGATTTGAAGCTTTGTTCTTGTGGATCAAACCTATCTTGGCGAGTTTATCGATCATAGCATAAACCTTTGGAGCATTCTTCTCCGCTGTAGCTTTGTCGCTGGTGTTGCGGATATCGCGAATAGCATTCCTTGTAGTCTTTGCATAATATCTATTATGCAGTCTGTGCCTATCGTTCTGACGATCGGCCTTCTTTGCTGAAGCTGTGTTTGCCATTATTTTACTTTTTTTTTATATTTGGTAGTGGGTAGGAGAATCGAACTCCTGTTGCAAGAATGAAAATCTTGAGTACTAACCGTTATACGAACCCACCAAACGTCCCAATAGGGATATCTTCCATTATTGGGAATGCAAAGATAGAAATTTATTTGTTAATGACAAACTATTTTTCTTCCTTTTCTTCATTTTTACTCCATTCCCATGAATACAACAGGGATTCCACTTGTCTGAGATATTGTCTCTTGTCATATCTTGGGGCATATACGAAGGCTTCCAGAACCATTATGTCTTTTCCGTCCGGCGTATAGAACGAGTGAGATACGAACGGCCCTCCCATGAAATCATTCTTCACTTCCCACATGCCTCTGGTCTGAACGAAATGGATTCCTCTGTATCTCATGTACTCAATCTGCGGAGTGAAAAACTCGCTGGTAGTCATGTACGTATTCTCGAACATTCCGGGCACGTATTTCTTGAGCATCTCGTTTCTGTGCCTGATTATGTTGTCAGAGGTGAAAGGATGATTCTTCTCTGCCGGATAACGATAGATGAAAACGTCCTGATATACATATTGTTTGTCATCTGCAATCCACATGAAATCATCCTTTGCAAGCTTCAGTTTGTAGCCGGACGGGAAATGCATGGCACCTCCGAACCTTGCTTCAACTTCCGGTGCAATGGTGCGTTCCTCGTACTTGAGAGTGTTGATTATCACTCTGTCCCGTTCAGCCTGCTCGATGGCGCTGATAATAGTCTTGCCGTTGTCTTTGAGAATCTTCTGCGCCCCTTCGCTGTCATAGGCACTTACCTGTACCACTACCTGGGTGTTTGCCCATACATTGTGTTTGTAGAAGACTCCGGTTGTGTCGAGTTGAGGGTTTATGTTGAAGAGAACGATATTTCTATGGATTTTGAAAAGATCCGCAAATCCATTGGGCGATACGTTCACCAGATTGTAGAGCGGCTCCCGCTGTGCGAGAAACGGACAGTCGCTGGCCAGAAGTTCGCGCGTGTCGGCTCCCAGAGAGCCTTCCCAGTTTTCCCTGTCCATCACTATTATCACTTCTCCGGCCTTGCCGCTGACGCTCGGAAGAAGGGTTGCTGTGCTCTTGCATCCGGCGAGTCCGAGGATGCACACTGACAGTAAAGCAAAAAAACGTTTCATATCAAGACTGTTGGTTGTGTTGTCAAAATTATCTGAACAGGCGCCCTATGTCGTTGCCCAAGGCTAAAAACATCAGTGCGAACAGCAGAAGCATGCCTATCATCTGTGCTATCATAAGGAATTTGTCGCTTGGCTTGCGTCTGCTTATCATTTCGTAAAGAACAAACAAGATATGTCCTCCGTCGAGTCCCGGTATTGGAATCAGGTTCATGACGGCGAGCATTATGGAGAGAAGTGCCGTTATGCTCAGGAACTGATACCAGTCCCATGTGGACGGGAAGACTTCTCCTATGGCGATGAAACTGCCTACTGACTTGTATGCCCCTGTGGAAGGGGTTGCAAGCAGTCTCAAGTCTTTAAGGTAGCCTCCGATAGTGCTTCCGGTCATTTTGAATCCGGCCGGTACAGCACTTAAAATATTGTATTTTCGGGTCTTTATGCCAGGGCTCATAATGCTCAGCCCCAATCGTCCGGAACTGTCCACCTGCGCTTTCATCGTCAGAGTATCTTCCCCTCTTAACACGCCGAGCGTAACCTCGGAACCCTTCAATCCCTCAAGGACAGGTCTTGAGTCCTGAAGAAACTCCACCTTTTCTCCGTTGATGGATACAAGTTTGTCTCCGCGTTTGAGGGATGTCCCGGCATTCGGCCCGGTGGCCATTACCGAGTCAATTACAAACGGTACGGCAAGATCGAACATGAGCTGGGAATTCAGGACTTCGCTTATCATCGCCCTGTCTATGTAGAGTTCCACGGTATCCGTACCTCTTAGTACGGTAGCGGTGCTGACCTCTCTTCTCGCCAGATCTGCCTGAAGCATTGCGAAGTTCTCAGGCACATAGTCATCCAGCTTGAGTATTCTGTCGCCGGTGCGGAATCCCATTTCATAGGCCGTGTCGTTGACGTAAATCTCACTGGTGCTGTTGTCTATGTATGATTGTCCCCAGATGGCGAGAATCATCGTATAGGACAGAATGGCAAATATGAAGTTGTTGAGTACGCCTCCGGCCATTACCAGCAGCCTCTGCCATGCCGGGTGGGAACGGAACTCCCATTCTTTTGGGGCTTCCGAGAGGTGCTTGGTGTCCATGGATTCGTCCACCATTCCCGCAATTTTGCAATAGCCTCCGAAAGGAAGCCAGCCTATGCCGAACTCGGTCTCTCCCCATTTCCATTTGGCGATGGACTTCCCTCCGGCATCGAAGAAAAGATAGAACTTCTCCACTCTGATTCCGAACAGTTTGGCCCACATGAAATGTCCCAGCTCATGCAGGAAGATGAGCAGGGAAAGGGAAAGAATCACCTGAAGTGCTTTAATTAATATAACCATCGGCGATAGTCGCTATTTCTTTGTTGGTGAGGAAAATATCCTCAAGTGACGGGTCTGCTGCAAAATTCATTCCCAGCATGCATTTCTCATTGATGCGCGCGATGTCATAGAACCCTATAAGCCCTTTCAAGTAAGCCGCTACAGTCACTTCATTCGCGGCATTCAGGGCGCAGGGTACATTGCCTCCCCGTTTTATGGCATCATAAGCGAGTTCAAGGCACGGGAATTTCTTCATGTCCGGAGCCTCGAAACTGAGATGCCCCATGGATGCGAAATCAAGTTTCTTGTTGCCAACGCTGACTCTCTGCGGGTAACTGAGTGCAAATCCTATGGGCTCTCTCATGTCCGGACATCCCATCTGGGCAATCACCGCTCCGTCCTCAAACTCCACCATGGAATGTATGATGGACTCAGGGTGCACCACTACGTTGATCTGGTCCGGGTTCAGGTCAAACAGCCATTTGGCTTCTATTACCTCGAATCCCTTGTTCATCATGGTTGCGGAGTCAATGGTCACCTTGGCACCCATGTTCCAGTTGGGGTGCTTGAGGGCCTGTTGTGCCGTAGCTGCCGCAATTCGGGCTCTTTCCCAGGTACGGAACGGTCCTCCGGAGGCTGTCAGGTGAATTTTTTCCACACTGTTGCCTTTGGATGCGAGCAGACATTGAAAAATGGCGGAGTGCTCGGAATCCACCGGCAGTATGACGGCATTGTGTTCGAGCATGGTGCGTATGACGATAGGGCCTGCCGCAACCAAGGTCTCCTTGTTGGCCAGGGCAACTGTCTTTCCTGCTTCAAGAGCCGCAAGGGTCGGACGCAGCCCGCTGAATCCAACCATCGCTCCTACCACGATATCTACCGAGGACATCTTGACCAGCTCGCACAGACTGTCCACTCCGGACCACACCTTTATTCCTTTGTCCTGCAGTGCATCGGCGGTTTCCTTATATTTGGACTCCTCACATATTACTACATTTGCGGCATCGAATTCAATGGCTTGCTTCGTGAGCAAATCTACATTGCGTCGTGCAGATATCAACTCCACTTCAAACATGTCCGGATGTCTTCTTATCACATCCAAGGTCTGTGTCCCTATCGATCCGGTCGAACCGAGTATCGCTATTCTTCTCTTTCTCATTCAATACAACTGTTAGTAATTCAGGTGCCTTGCCGGGTCAATAGGCTCTCCGTTATTCCATATTTCAAGGTGAAGAACGTCGGTCTTGGATTCGCTTCCGGCCCCGCCGCTCATTGCAATCGGCGTTCCGGCCTTAACCTCATCCCCGCTGTTTTTGAGAGCCCGGCTGCAACCGCTGTAGCAGCTTGCAAGATTGTCACTATGCTGAATTATTATCACGTACATGCGCTGTTCGTCCCAGCCCGAGTAAATCACCGTGCCGTCAAGAATTGCGCTTACAATCGAGCCGGCGGGAGTGCTGATGTCGATGCCGGGATGTCTTACCTTGTCGAAGCTGCCGGACACGACGCCCTTGACGGGATTGAAGAAGTGCTTGCCTTCCATCGGCAGCGACTTCTGCGCGCTGGTGCTCAGCCCGAATTGTTCTTCGCGCTGTACCCTTTCCTTAAGGAGGGAATCCTGCTTGTCCAGCTCGGACTTGGGCTTGTCTGAAACGTATTTCAATGCGCTCCGCCTTATGAGACTGTCAAAGTTGACTGTCGCCTCACCGGCAAGTACTCTGCTGAGGTTCTCGGCATACAGGTCCCACCTTGTGATGATGCTTTCAAGCGAATCTATTTTCATTGCGTTGGCCATGGCCACTTTTTTGACCTGAACGGTAGGGTATCCTGGGATGGTGTTTCTGAGCGGAGTGAATGCTATCAGACAATATATCAGCAAGATGCTGCATACGATTGTGGCTATGGCTATGGTTATGAAGCGCAGTTTCGTGAAGCGTATGGTCTTCACGCCGCTGTGCGTATCGTTGTCCACGAGAGACAGTCTGTAATTCTTGTTCTGAAATTTCATCTTTTCCAAACTTTTGCGAAATAGGTTGTTTTTGACTAATTTCGCGGTGATGAACAGAATCATAGGAATAGATTACGGCAACGCCCGGACGGGAATCGCGGTAAGCGACCCTCTCGGCATATTCGCATCTCCGCTGGAGACTGTTACATCTGCAAAGATAATAGAATATCTCCAAAATTATGCCCGAACCGAGACCATAGTTCGTTTTGTGGTGGGCTATCCTCTCAACCTTGACGGCCGTCCTGCGCAGGCGGCTCCTGATGTGGACCGATTTTTGAAAACGTTGGCGAAGGCTTTTCCTGACATTCCCATAAGTCTGGAAGACGAGAGATTCACATCTGTTCTTGCTCACAGGGCAATGATAGACGGAGGAATGAAGAAAAGTGACCGAAGGGACAAAAAGCAGGTTGACAGGATAAGCGCGGCGATAATTTTGCAAAGTTTTATGGACAAAAAGAAATGATTAGACCGATTTATCTTTATGGCTCCGAGGTGCTCAGGCAGAAAGCGGCACCTGCGGATATCGAGAATGGTAAAGAGAATATCAAGGAGTTGGTTTCGGATCTGTGGGAGACGCTGAAGGCTTCCGAAGGATGCGGACTGGCGGCTCCTCAGGTAGGGGAGAGTTTGCGGGTGGCTGTTGTGGACGGTGATGTGATGGCGGATGTATTTCCGTATCTCAAAGGGTTCAAGAGAACCTTTATCAACCCGGTTGTCGTCTCGTTGAGCGACTCTATGTGCGAGTATGAAGAAGGATGTCTGAGCGTGCCCGGCATTTATGCGTCGGTGCGTCGTCCGGAGTCCATTGAAGTTGAGTATTACGATGAGACCTTCACCAAAAAGACAGAGACTTTTGACAAATTTGCCTGCCGTATGATTGAGCATGAGTTCTCTCATCTGGACGGAGAGCTTTTTACCGACATCGTGGCGCCGATCAGACGCAAGATGATAGGCAAGAAACTTCTCAACATTGCACAGGGCAAAATCAGAACATCATACAAATCAAAAATCAAGTAATATGGGCGCATTTCACGCATATGACATAAGAGGAATCTACGGAGTGGATTTCGATAAGGAAACGGCATATAAGGTCGGGTATTTCATACCGGAACTTCTGGGTGCCGGCAAGGTGGTGGTCGGACGTGACTGCCGTGTGTCTTCAGAAGAGATACATGACAATCTTGTAAAAGGCATCTGCGATGCCGGTGCCGACGTGTATGACCTTGGCCTGAGTTCTACGCCAATGGTATATTTCGCCACGGCCAATTATGGATTCAAGGCTTCAGTCCAGATTACTGCAAGCCACAATCCTGCACAATACAACGGAATGAAGGTGAGCCGCGAAAACGCGCTTCCTGTGGGACTGGATACAGGCCTCGGACAGATTAAGGCCTGGATTGACGAAGGGAAGGCAACCCCTGTGGCGGCAGTACGCGGAAAGGTGTTCGCAAAGGACATCCATGACGACTATATGGCTTTCATGTCCAAGTTCAAAGGCGACTATTCCAATCTTGAGATTGCGTTCGACCTGTCCAACGGTATGTCTTGCCTGTTCGCCAAGGAGATGTTCGGCGACAAGCCGGCCTATATCTTCGACACGATGGACGGACGTTTCCCTAATCATGAGCCTAATCCGTTGGTGCCGAAGAACGTTGAGCCGCTTCGCAATCTTGTGGCCGAAAGAAAGGCTGACATCGGAGTGATATATGACGGGGATGCGGACAGAGTCATGTTCGTGGATGACAAGGCCCGGTTTGTGGCACCTGACCTGATTATCGCATTGATGGCGGAGTATTTCTGCGTGGAGCGCGGAGCCAGGAATCCTAAGGTGCTTCAGGAAATCCGCAGTTCGAATTCCGTAGGAGAGTATCTTGAGCAGTATGGCGTAGAGTTGCACACCTGGAGAGTGGGCAGGGCTTATGCCGCTCCGAAGCTCAGAGAGATAGACGGTCTGTGGGGAGGAGAACTTGCAGGACACTATTATTTCAAGGACTTTTTCTATTCGGACAGCGGACTTCTTTCTTCCATCATTGTGCTGCGCATAGTTTCTGCACTCAAGAAGAAAGGTATCAAGTTCAGCGACAAGATTGATTCTATGACCAAATACCGCAACTCCGGAGAAATCAATTTCAAACTTGAGGATAAAAAGGGAGCAATGGATGCTGTGCGCGATTACTTCATCGATAAGGACCCATTGAAGAAGATGATGGATTTCGACGGCTACCGTCTGGAGTTTGCCGACTGGTGGTTCAATATCCGCCCTTCCAACACTGAGCCTTATCTGAGATTTATCTGCGAGGCCCGTACGGACGAGTTGCTTGCGGAAAAGGTGTCACAGGTGGAGGAAATTCTGGTCTCCCGTTTCGGAGCAGTGAAGTCATAGGATGGGTACGGTGCTGATTTTTGTATCACTGCTGACCGCGCTGCTGAACTTTTCAGTTGCAGATACTACGAGACTGGAGGGAAATGTACCTCCTCCCGCCGCCACATGGGTACCGGAAGATTTCATTACCATGCCGGGCCTGTTCCAGAAAGGGGACGGTGCGCCTGTCGATACGCTGGATATAGGTGACAGTTACCTGCAGATCGTTCTGAATGACGACTATACATGGCGTTATATCAAGAACAGGAAGAAACTTGAGCAGGATGACGTGTTTAGGGATTATTGGGTCGTGAATGTGACGAACCCGTACGCCAAGGTGACCCTCGATGATATCGGTTATCGCAACAGTATTTGCCTTATCGATTCGGTAAGCCGTTTTGTGTGCCCGTATGTGGGTAAAGTATATTCCAAGTTCGGATACAGACGCGGACGTCGTCACCAGGGAACTGATATTCCTCTGAAGTCGGGGACACCGGTGGCTGCGGCTTTCGACGGCAGAGTACGTCTGTCGAGCTATGTTTCCGGCTATGGCAATCTTGTGATTCTCAGGCATGAGAACGGGTTGGAAACTTTCTACGGGCATTTGTCCAAACGTCAGGTGGCCGTCGGAGACTGGGTTCGGGCAGGAGATATAGTGGGTCTTGGCGGTTCTACCGGGCGTTCTTCCGGACCGCATCTGCATTTTGAGACCAGATATAAGGGATTTGCGTTTGACCCCGAATGGGTGGTGGATTTTGAGAACGGCAAGTTGCGTGCGAACGTGTTCGTGCTCAGACGCAGTTATCTGAATGCTTCGTCGCGGTATGTTCCGGAGTCCATTGACGAGGAAGAGGAAATATATGCGGCCGACGAGAAAATAATTGAGGAGGAGAAGAGGATTGAGGCCGAGCGGGCCGCCATGAAATGGCATACGGTCAAATCCGGCGAGACGGTTTCCGTCATTGCCAGAAAGAACGGCAAGTCGGTAAGTCAGATACAGAAACTCAATCCAGGTCTGAAGGTGGACAAGATAAAGATTGGACAGAAAATCAGAGTGAATTGACGCAATATGCTAGTGGTATTGGAAGGTCTTGACGGGGCAGGCAAGTCCACTCAGGTCAGGATGTTTAAAGATTATCTTCAGAAAAGAAACGGGGATTTGGAGTATATCCATTTCCCCCGTTATGATGCTCCTGTGTACGGGGAACTCATAAGCCGGTTCCTCAGGGGGGATTTCGGCCCCATTGAGTCGGTTCATCCCCAACTCGTGGCCCTGCTGTTCGCTGAAGACCGGCATGGCGCAGCTGCTGCTATCCGAGATGTCCTTTCTGCGGGCAAGACTGTCCTTTTGGACAGGTATGTGTATTCCAATATCGCTTATCAATGCGCCAAATTGTCTGATGACATGCAGGCTGAGACTCTCCGGTCCTGGATAGAGGATACTGAATACGGCCAGTTTGGCCTGCCTCGCCCGGATCTCAACCTTTTCCTTGACGTGCCGATTTCTTTTGTGGAACATAGCCTCTCAGGAGCACGCGGCGGGGATGACAGAGAATATCTGCACGGGTCAAGCGACATTCATGAGTCAGACATTTCGTTTCAGAAGCGAGTGCGTGATATGTATCGGAGGCAATCCGAGCGTGATTCGTCCTTCATAGCGGTTGACTGCTCGGACGAGTTCGGAGACATGCTGCCACCAAAAGAGATATTCGCCAAAATTGTGGATATTTATGAAAACGCTCAGAAGATTTAGCGCCGTTCTTATAGGAATAGTGTTCTTTGTGTCGGGCATACTTAAGTTTATGGACCCGGTGGGGACGTCTCTTATCGTTGAGGCTTATTTGAATTTCTTCAAACTTGGCTTCCTGCGCCCCGTGTCATATTTCTGCGGAGTCGCGTTCGCCGTGGCCGAGACTGCTGTCGGTGCCGCTTTGATTACCGGAGTATGGCGCAGAATTACTGCTTTCGCTTCGCTGGTGCTGACATCTTTCTTTACGCTTGTCACGCTTGTTCTGCTGATAGCGAATCCGGATATGGACTGCGGGTGCTTCGGGGAGGCTGTACACCTGACGCACGCTCAGAGTTTTATCAAGAATCTGGTGATTCTGGCGCTGTGGGCATTGGCATTTATTCCTTTCAGGTCTGTCGGCGAGCCGGCAAAGGTCAAGTATGCGAGTTTTGCCATTGTGATGGTGTCATCGCTACTTTTCTTCTTGTATTCCGCGTTGTCTATTCCGCTTGTAGATTTTACCGAGTATAAGCCGGGGAATGAATTGACCTCAATGGAAGATTTTGATTTCAGTTCAGGAGAAGAACCGTTGCTGCTGAATTTCAGGGATGCGGCGGATGGTTATGCCGATTCGTTGGCTTTGGAAGGGAAAGTGATGGTTGTGTCAGTGAGTTCTCCGGACAGGCTGTCTGAAAAGAAGTGGAGGAAGGTGTCGTCATTTGTGCGTACCGCAGAGGAAGCAGGATTTACTTCCCTGGTCCTTGTGGCGTCCACTCCGGAGTTGTTTGGCGGTCTTGTGCAGGATCCGTTCGTGCTTTCGCACAGTTATTTTGCCGATCGCAAGAAGTTGGTCACTCTGAATCGCTCCAATGCCGGAGTCGTGTTCATTGACGATGCATACATCGTGTCCAAGTGGTCTTTCAATCATGCTCCTGACAGGGAAGCGCTGATGGAAATTGCCTCACTGGATCAGGCCGAAGTGGTGATGTCCGGCTCGGGGAAGTCCGCCTTGAAGTTTCAGGCATTCATGCTGTATGTTTTTGCCGTAATGCTTTTAATTTGACGATATGATAAAAATAATGGGGATAGTCAATCTGACTCCCGACTCTTTTTGGGCACCAAGCCGTTCAAGCATTGACAATTCGATTCCAAGAATCGCATCCATGGTTACGGATGGGGCGGATATGATTGATTTGGGGGCTGTGTCCACCAGACCCGGAGCCGAGGATGTGAGCGTAGAGGAAGAATGGAGGCGGCTCGAGCCAACGTTGAAATCCTTGGCTGACAGGGCTGTTGTTGAGCAGTATGGTCTTGCCGGGGTGGAGTTTTCCATCGATACCACCAGCTCTGAAATAGTACGGAGGGGATTTGATACATTTGGCCGGTTTATTGTCAATGATATTTCTGCGGGTGAGGATGATCCCGAGATGCTTGGAACTGTGGCTTCGCTCGGCCTGCCTTATGTTGCCATGCACAAGAGAGGCAATCCGCGTACTATGGATTCCAAGTGCGAATATCCCGCAGGAGTCATCGCCGCTTTGAAAGATTATTTCGTTGATTTCAGCAGAAAGGCTTTAGAGACTGGCGTGAATGACTGGATTCTTGATCCGGGACTTGGATTTGCCAAGACTGAGGCTCAGAACTGGGAGATTCTTGAGAATCTTGAGGCGTTCGCGGAGATAGGGAAGCCTATCCTTATCGGCGCTGCTGACAAACGCTTTACGCACGGCGATACTGAAAAGGCCAATCGTCTGGCAATATCTCATGGCGCGGATATTCTGCGCGTGCATGACGTCAAGTCCGCAATGGAGAGCAAAACCGCAGCTTAGTCACCGACGATATAGACGTCTTCGTCCGGTGTGCAGAACAGGTAGTTTTCTCTGGCAAAGGTCTCCAGAGAGTCCTTGTCGGAGTAGAGATGGTCAGCTGCATTGTGCAGTCTGTCATTGTCGTTGCGAAGCTGTTCTATCTGACGCTTCTGCGAGCGGAGAGTCAGGGCCGAGCGCATCCAGACTATGAGATTGTCATGTTTTATAAGGAGAAAAAGCAGGCATAGGGAAGTTGCGATTATAGCATATCTGGCGAAAGAACGCTGCTCGCGTTTTTCACCGTCCTCACTCTTTTTCCATAGACTCTTAAACTTTCCCATACTGGATGATTATTGCGCAAATTTAACTATTTTTGTAAGATGTAAATACTAAAATTCTTATTATATGAAACCTACTCTTCTGGTTCTTGCGGCCGGTATGGGAAGCCGCTATGGTGGACTCAAGCAGATGGACGGACTTGGTCCAAATGGAGAAACCATTATTGATTATTCGATATATGATGCTGTGCATTCCGGATTTGGAAAGGTCGTATATATCGTGCGGGAATATTTTCTCGATCAGTTCCAACAGACTGTAAAGCAGAAATACGGCAGTGTGAAGTGTGTGGACGGGACTCCTTTGGAGTTTGTGTTCGTGACTCAGGAACTGTCCAAGATTCCCGAAGGGTTTACTCTTAATCCGGAGAGGCAGAAGCCATGGGGAACCGCTCATGCCGTACTTATGGCCAAGGATGTCATCGACGGGCCGTTCGTGGTCATCAATGGAGATGATTATTATGGCAGGGATTCTTTCAGAATAGCTGCAGACTGGTGTCGTGACCATGAAAAGACCAGCGGACAATATGCCATTATAGGATTTGAGCTTGACAATACCCTCAGCGAGTCCGGTGGCGTATCCAGGGGAATATGCAGTTATGATGCCGATATGAAGCTTACCGATGTCGTGGAGCATCACAATATCCTTATGGATAATACAGGAAGCATATACGGAGACAATTCTGATACCGGAGTCAGAGTTCAGCTCAAGGGAAAAGACCTGTGCTCAATGAATATGTGGGGATTTACCCCTGACTTTTTCAGCGCGAGTCAGGATATTTTCAAATCGTTTCTTGCGGCTAACAGCATGGAACTCAAGAAAGAGTTTTACATTCCATACGCAGTGGATGTAATGGTCAAGGCCGGGGATGCTACATGTGACGTACTGCACACTCCTTCCAAATGGTTCGGCGTCACATTTAAGGAAGACAGGCCTGGCGTGGTGGCCAAGTTCGCCGAATTGGTGGAAAAAGGTGTTTATCCAAGTCCATTGTACAAATGATGAAAAGAAGCAAAAAGGGGAATTTCAAGTTCTTCGACAATTTCGACCATTTCGCGCCAGGGGTTGCAGAGATGTTCATCCTTCTGGGATTTCTTCTTATAGGAGTCGTTCTGGGACAACTGACGACATTTCTGATGAACTTTATGGCACCGGAAATCGGATTAAGTGCCATGATGCTGGTGTCATATCCTATAATGTTCATTCCGGCCATGATATACGCTTCCCTTAAGAGCAAGCAGAATTGTTTTTATGACGAAGCTCCGGTTGTGGTTGACAGGAATAATTTCAGTCCGCTTGGGGGTTTTCAATGCGCTTTGCTGGTGATTCTGGCCACAATTTCTACGGCATTTGCCTGTGATGTGTTCGGATTTATCCTTCCGGAGCCGCCTCAGTGGTTCAAGACTGCGATGGATGCCATGACTTCTGCAGACAGTCTTATTTTAAACCTTATCAGCGTGAGCATCTTCGCTCCGATTTTCGAGGAGTGGCTGTGTCGCGGAATGGTACTTAGGGGGTTGTTGGCCAATAAGATGAAGCCGGTGTGGGCAATAGTGATTTCAGCTCTTTTCTTTGCATTTATACATCTGAATCCTTGGCAGGCTCTTCCTGCTTTCACCATTGGCTGCCTTATGGGATATGTTTATTATAAGACAGGCTCGCTCAAGCTTACCATGTTGCTCCATTTTACCAACAATACGTTTTCGCTGGTGCTGTGCAATGTTGATGCCCTTAAGGATATGGAGTCGTGGCGTGATGTGATGCCTGAGCCCCTTTACTGGGTGTCCGTGGTGGCCTGCGTTCTCCTTACGCTGCTTATTGCAAGGCGGTTCCGTGCTATAAAGGCTGCCTTTTAGAATTATCTCAGATAATCAATGGATGCGGGACCTTCATTGAAGAGAAGATCCATTACGGACAAGTTCGGGATGAACCTGTGCCGTTGAGCGAAAACCTGATAGTATGATTTATCCACTCCAAGGTCTTTCAATATGTTGTTGGGCCGTTTGGGGTGGATTTCTTCACAGTTTTTGTCGAATTCGGGTGTCTCATGGAGATTGGTGGCAAGACCGATTTTTCGCATGAAAAACCGTATTATGGACATGTCCAGCTCCCATAAGGTTTCCGGCTCTGACTCTAAGATTGATATCATCTCGTCTCTGTAATACTCGTAGAAAGCGGAGGACATATATGCAGAGTCAATGCATTTGACGGTCTTCCGCACCCACGGTGTGGAATAGTCCACCTTGATGTCTTTTATCGGCAGCGAGAATGTGCCATTTTCGTGTATTACGGGGAAATTCAGGGCCTGTATGCCATTCTCTGCATATATCAGACATCTGTTCCTGTATGACTGCTTCTGGTAGTTCTCACATGCCTCAATATAAACGGAAGAATACTTTGCCAGTAAGGCAAAGTATTCTACAGGAGGGAAATATGCTATTTTAAGAGTCAAATTCTACTCGATTTCGCCCTTTGAATTGAGATCGTTGGCCCTGACGATTCCTCTCTTTGAGTTCCTGATGAAGGAAAGTATGGTGTCCCTTTCAGTGGACTGAGGGAATCCGGCTTCCACCTTGGCGCAGCCGTCGGAAATGTTGAAACCCTGGAAATAGATTGTGTCGTAGATGTCTTTGATATTTCTGATAACTTCAGACTCAAAGCCTCTTCTACGTAAGCCTACGATGTTGATTCCTGCGTAGCAGATAGGGGTGCGTCCGCAGATTGAGTATGGCGGAATGTCCTTATTGACAGCGGAGCAGCCTCCTACCATGGCGTGTGTGCCGATATGAGAGAACTGGTGTACGGCGGTGTTGCCTCCGATAATGGCCCAGTCGTCCACATCTGTCTCGCCAGCGATACCCACATAACTTACCAGAATGCAGTGATTTCCGACACGGCAGTCATGAGCTACATGGACATAAGACATTATCAGGGTGTTGTTGCCGATTTTAGTGATACCCTTGCCGCTTGCCTTCGTGCCTCTGTTGATGGTGGCACATTCGCGGATGGTCACATTGTCCCCGATTTCCACATATGTTATTTCTCCGTCAAATTTGAGGTCCTGTGGGACAGCGCCCACAACTGCTCCAGGAAATACGGAACAATTCTTACCTATTTTGACATACGGAAGGATGGTTGCGTGCGGATAAATCTTGCAGTTGTCCCCAATCTCTACATTCTCATCGATATATGCATAAGGACCTACTTCTACGTTTTCTCCGAGTTTTGCCTTAGGGCTGACAGTTGCCAGCGGATGAATCGTTGTTGACATATTATTTCTTTTTTGCGATTGCGGCCGCAGCTGCAATACTGTTGATTTTGTGTCCTGGTTTGTAGGCTGTTATGTGGGCTTTCGGAAAGCCTCCCATAAGCCGCATGTCGCCGATGAGGTCGAGCATCTTGTGCCTGCCGCACTCATTCGGGAAATGAAGTTTGATATTGCTCAGATATCCTTGCTCCGTTACGGAAAGCACCGGCTGTCCGAAGATGGTGCACATTTTAGATACCTGCTCCTTGGTAACGGGGTGCTCGACGATTACAATGGCGTTGTCCACGTCTCCGCCCTTCACGAGACCCAGGGATGCAAGATACTCAAGTTCGTGGAAAAAGCAGAATGTCCGGCAAGGTGCAATCTGTCCGATATAATCGCTGCCTTCATCCCACGAGGCCGTCTGTATCCCGAGTACATGAGAGTTGAAATCTACGGTCAAGTCCAACGAGAAATGTTCTGCAGGGGTAATTTTAACCCACGATCCGGTCTCGTCGTTCTTTATCTCGAATTCTTCCGAAAACTCGATATATTTCCTCTCAGCGTCCTGGACTTTGAGACCATCCGGAGCTATGGCTCTTACATAGCATTCTGCACTTCCGTCAAGAATCGGAACTTCCTCATTGTCAATCTTGACAAGGGCATTGTCCACGCCAAGTCCTGTGAGGGCGGACATGAGATGTTCTATGGTGACAACGGACGCCCCATTTTCCGTAATGGTCGTGCTGCGTTCCGTTTTTGATACTTTAGTCGCCAGCGCTTCTATCTCTACATTAAGATCTGTGCGCAGAAAACGTATTCCGGTATTTTCTCCGGCTGGCATAAGTGTAAGGTGGGCGTACCTCCCGGTATGAAGCCCCCTACCTTCAAAGGTATATTCTTTATTAAGAGTCTGTTGATTCATCGGGCCGCAAAGATATAAAAAATAATTCTATTCTTCACCAGAATGTTTGAATTTAACGTACGCCCTCATAAATACATTGTAATCAATGCAAGGGATACCGAACAATGTCTGTCCTTCTTTGCGGATGTTGCCTATGACGCCCGATTTGGCCGCTACGGTCGTGTGATCCGCGATGTTGATGTGTCCTGCTACTCCGACCTGGCCGCCGAGCAGACAGTTCTTCCCGATTTTGGCGGAGCCTGCGATTCCGGTCATGGCCGCTATTGCGGTATTCTCTCCCACAACCACGTTGTGAGCAATCTGGCACAGGTTGTCAATCCTGGCTCCTTTCTTGATAATGGTTGACTCCATCGGGGCCTTGTCTATTGTAGTGTTAGAGCCTATTTCCACATCGTCTTCGATGATGACATTCCCGAGATGTTCGATTTTCTTCCATGACCCGTCCGGCTGAGGCGCGTTCCCGAAGCCGTCATCACCTATGATGCACCCGGCGTGAAGAATCACCCTGTCGCCAATCACCATTCCGGGGAAAATATGCACTCCCGGGTAAATGATGCAGTGGGAACCGATTTTTGTGCCCTCTCCGATGGTCACATTGTCAGAAATGCGGGTGTAATCCCCGATAGAAACATTCTTGCCGATGGTTACGAAATCGCCGACATACACTTTTTTACCCAGTTTCGCGCTCCATGCAATGCGGCAACGGCCTCTGTGCCTGCGGTATTTCTTGTGGAGGTCCGCTACATATTTCAGCAGCTCCGAGAGGGCCGAATACGCATCCGGGACACGGACCAATGTAGGCGTCACCGGTGCCGTGGGCTTGAAATCATAATTTACCAGCAAGACTGAAGCCTCGCTGGTATATACATACTGTTCATATTTTGGATTGGCAAAGAAACAAAGCTGTCCCTTCTTGCCGTGCTCAATTTTCGCGAAAGATGTCACTGTTTCCTGCGGATTGCCCTCTACTGTTCCGTGAAGCACATCCGCCAACTGTTGTGCGGTCAATTCCATTTATATATCTGTAATTTTAAAATCTCCAACCAAAAGTAAACAAAGCGCTGATTAGCGACCTGTTGTTGGTTATGACAGGGGATGCTGCATTTACAAGATCTCCGTCGGCATTCCAATTAGGGTAGTCGTAATATGGATAAAACCTGGTCTTAGGATACCTTGTGTATTTTACAGCCACATCTGCGAAAAACGATGACGAAGACGCATATCCAAAACCGATGGAGCCCGAGAATGTGTTGTCTTTCGTATAGTGTGAGCTGACGAGTCGTTTTGCGTTGGAAGTGTAAGAGTCGAAATCTGCAAGGAAATCATCTGCATATACACTCTCGCCTCTGTCGTTGGTCCAGTACCTTTCAGGCGAAGTTAAACTGCTCAGCCCAAAGCGCATCGAGAATTCCGATGTGAGTCTGGCTTCCAGTCCTATTCGGATGTTTCTTGATACTCCGGCAAAATTCCTGTTGGTCTCGTTGAGGTCGTAAAAAGAGTCCCTGGCGAGATAGTCGTTATGGATTTCGGAGAACTGCATGACACTGTAGTCCATGAGTTCATAATCAATGCTTAGAAGCCCAAGTTTCGTGAATGTCGTGGCTGCGCCGAAACTTATTACATAAGGCGAGCGCAGACGATAAGAATATTTGCCGGTAGGAGAGGTCTGACTGCCGTTGAAATAATTGTCATCGAAAATGGTGTTGGCCGCGTACTGCCAATTCTCGGTTATGGTGTAACTTGCCGGAGTCTGAATGGCGGCACCTAATCTGAGTGTGCTGAGAGGCTTGTATATGAAGCCGAATTTGGCATATACGCCTTCGGTATCGGATACGTATTTGTAGTTGGTGGAAGCGCTCTTGAAGTAGGTGTCGTAAGCCTTGCCGTCAGCCTTGTTGAATGTAAGAAGGAACTGGCTCGGGTCCATCGCAGATTCGTAGAATATCTCATTGTATTCGTACCTGGCCTTCGGCAGACCGAGATTGAATCCGAAATAGAACTTGTCAGAGACATTGAATCCCATGTTGAGCACTACGTCTTTTTTGGAACCTCCCTTCTGAGTGATGGATGTCTGGGCCAATTTGCCTGGAACATAATGATTGTTTCCATTGAGGGCCTCGGTTACAGCCACATATTGGCCGTTTGTTCCATACGAACCGAACATCCCTGCCTGATAACCGGTAAGGATATCCCAGGCGATGCCATTGCCGTCGTACGACTTGAAATTACCAAGCGCACCTTCGTCAATACCATAAGCGGCAGCCGCCATCTCGGCCAGTTTTGAAGTGGCGGAATTGACTCCATATACATTGGCGTAACTCAGATACTGTGCCGTCTGGTTGGACACAAATGCCACGGTGAAAGATTTCAGACCTGACGAGCGCCCGGTGTTGAATACCACGCTGACACCGGCATTCGGCATGGTAACCTTGGTGCGGGAGGATGTGTTGTCTGACACCCACGAATTGCCGGCATCATACGAAGAACGGATGGAAGAAACGGCGATGCCTGGGGTAACTGTCACCTGGCTGTATGAATATACTGCCGATCCGGCCGGGTTGATGCTTATTGTTCCCAAATCTCCGCCCAATGCGGTGACGGCATTGCCCAAAGCGACGGTTCTTGCTGTACCGAAATAGTCGTTGCGGCTTATATTGATGGCATCGTACATGTTTTGTGCTGTCGCGCAGACCGAATATGCCGCGAGCACGGACAACGCCAAAATGGACTTGCTAAATGCTTTCATAACTGTTTTCATTAGATGTGTTCATACTGATGCTACCTGCGTCTGCTGCCACCGGAACTTCCGCCCGAACTTCTGGAGTATCCACCGCCTCCGGAGTATCCGCTGCCTCCTGAATTTCTGGAGCTCCCGCCAGAATAGCTGCTGCCTGAACTTCTGGAATAGCTGCTGCCCGAACTCCTTGTAGAACTTCCGGAGGACCTGTTGGAATTCCTGGTAGAGATTCCTGAGTTCCTGGATGAACCCGTGCTGCCCGAGCTTCTTGTAGCTGAACTTCCTGAACTCCTGGAAGTGTTGCCGGAATTTCTGGTAGTGTTCGCGTTGCCGGAGTTCCTTGAATTGCTTCCGGAATTGTAGCTTCCGTGACTCCTGGACGAATTGGTGGCACCTGAACTTCTGGTTGTGCTTGAGCCTCCCGAACTTCTTGTGGCGCTCGATCCGGATGAGGAAGAAGGCTGACTTCCTGAATTCCGGCCGGTGTTGACATTAGGACTTGCTTTCCTTGTCGAATATATTGATCTGGTTGTAGAACTGCCGCTGTTTTCGGTACCTCTGGTGGAGTTTCCGGTAACGGATGAGCCGGAAGAACCGTAGTTGCTTCTCGTTCCCGCACTGTTCCCTGACGGGTAGGTGCTTCTGGTACGATTGCCGGAAGATGAGCCTCCGTTGCCTCCGGAACCGGATACGCTGCCGGTGGAGCGGCTGGCACTCACTTCTCTGTTGCCGTTTGTCTGGGTGCTCCGTCTCGGTCCGTAGTAATAGTTTCCGTTCGGGGACAATCCCGGCTTCGGCGGGCGTGGTCCGACAGGGCCAACATATCCTCCGTGCCAGTACGGGCCATACCATGGGTCGTAGTACCAAGGATCATATCTCCAAGGATCATAGTACCACGGGTCATATCTCCACGGGTTGTGATACCATGGGTCGTATCTCCATGGATTATACCAAGGGTCATAATACCGATAATTGTATCTCCATGAATTGTAGTACCAAGGGTCTCTCCATCCGCGATTCCATCTGTAATAATCCCATGCGTCATAATACCACGGGTCATAGCACCATGAACTGAACATCAGGGATGGTACTATGATTACGGAATATGATTCATAATCGTTCTCTCCAAACGATTTTTTGCAGGCAAGGTCCATTGCCGCCCGCTGCTCGAATTCTTCAGGGGAGTAGATTTTCACTTCTCGAACGCTTGACACGACATACAGGCCGTCCTCGAATCTATGAGCGGAATATTGCGCAGTTGTACCGCAAGATGCTGCCAATAGGATGAGCGGCAGTAAAAGTGTGATGCTCTGTTTCATATTCTATCTCCTTTATTAATAAAAATTGTATCTTTGCGTGCAAAGTCGAACTGGTGTTCCAGTATCGTCTTTACATATAGATGCAAATTTCTAAAAAAAAAGCAGAAAATTCAACAGAATATGGCAAAAGAGGTAACTAAGCGAGCTGAGAACTACTCTCAGTGGTATAATGATTTGGCCCTTAAGGCTGATCTTGCCGAGCAGTCGGCGGTCAGGGGATGTATGGTTATCAAGCCTTACGGATATGCAATCTGGGAGAAGATGCAGAGTCTCCTTGACGGCATGTTTAAAAAGACCGGAGTTCAGAATGCATATTTCCCGCTGTTTATTCCGAAGTCTTTCTTCAGTCGTGAGGCTGAGCATGTGGCCGGTTTTGCGAAGGAATGCGCGGTCGTGACGCATCACAGGCTTATGAATGATCCTGAAGGAAATGGAATCGTAGTGGATCCTGACGCCAAGCTGGAAGAAGAGTTGATAGTTCGCCCTACCTCCGAGACAATTATCTGGAATACTTACAAGAACTGGATAACCTCATGGAGAGACCTTCCTATATTGTGCAACCAGTGGTGCAATGTGGTGAGATGGGAGATGAGAACGCGAGTCTTCCTTCGTACCGCAGAGTTCCTTTGGCAGGAGGGACACACTGCCCACGCTACCTCCGAGGAAGCTCAGGCCAAAGCATACGAAATGGTGCAGGTATATGCCAAATTTGCGCGTGAGGTGATGGCCCTGCCGGTCATTGTCGGACACAAGAGCCCTAACGAGAGATTCGCCGGTGCGCTTGATACCCTTACCATAGAGGCTATGATGCAGGATGGAAAAGCGCTCCAGTCCGGTACATCTCATTTCCTCGGGCAGAATTTCGCCAAGTCTTTCGATGTGCAGTATACCACCAAAGAGGGCAAGCAGGAATATGTATGGGCTACCTCATGGGGTGTGAGCACCAGACTTATGGGAGCTCTTATAATGGCTCATGGTGATGATAACGGACTTGTGCTCCCTCCAAGGCTTGCTCCTATCCAGGTAGTGATGGTTCCTATTTTCAAGACTGATGAGGAGCACCAGAGCATTATTGAGAAGATGACCGCCATTAAGGACAATCTGGAGTCCAGGGGAGTCAGCTGCCGTATCGACGACAGGGACAATCTGCGACCGGGATTCAAATTTGCGGAGTGGGAGTTGAAGGGCGTGCCTGTACGTATAGCAATGGGCGCAAGGGATCTTGCATCCGGGACTGTAGAAGTGGCAAGGCGCGATACTCTTACCAAAGAGACCATGGCGTTGGACGGAATAACGGAACATATCGTAAGTCTGCTTGATGATATTCAGGACAATATCTACGCCAAGGCACTTGCATTCAGGGATGCTCATGTGGAGAAATGTGACAGCTGGGAAGAGTTCAAGGCCAAAATCAATACCGGCAAATTCCTTCTCTGCCATTGGGACGGTACCACCGAGACGGAACAGGCCATAAAGGATGCCACCAAAGCTACCATCAGGTGTATTCCTATTGACAGCTATGTATGCGAGGAAGATGGAGTGGATATTTATTCCGGCAAACCGTCCAAACAGCGTGTCGTATATGCAATAGCATACTAATCGCGGAGAGGATATGAAGAAATTACTGGCCTTTATAGCCTTTTTCTCAATCGTATGCGGTAGTGCCCATGCGCAGAGTGATGTGCAGAAGGCCGCTGCGGAAGCCGCTGCTGCCCTTATGCAGGCACCACAGACCAAAGACAAGGAGGAGAGGCCTCAGTACTGGAATTCTTCCGCGCAGTTTGACTTGGGTACCAGCAGTACCAATTTGTGGAACTGGGCCGCAGGTGGTTACAATACCTTCACTTTGAATATAGGTGTTGACGCCAAGGCGAATTATGCTAAAAAGTTTTTGAGTTGGAACAACCGTCTTCAGCTCCAGTACGGATTCTTTTGGTCTGCCGACAAGAAAAATCTGCTTCAGAAGAGCAATGACTTGATGTATCTTGAGAGCCGCCTTGCGTATCGCACATCCAAGGAAAGCAAGTGGAACTATACTGCATCCTTCGACTTCAGGTCACAGTTTACGGACAGCTATGACTCCTATAAACTCAATGAGGAGACAGAGGAGTGGGAGGGAAAGCTCAAGTCCGGACTCTTCTCTCCGGCCTATACCAACATAGCGCTCGGTATGGATTGGACGCCTAATGACTGGTTCAATGTCAATATAGCCCCTCTTACCGGTGGATTCACCATCTGTACGACGGAAGAGTTGAGAAAGAAATACGGTATGAAGCTCCGCTCGGACGATTTGGACCCGGAGCTTGGGGAGAATTATCATAACGCCTTGTTTCAATTCGGTGCCCAGATCAAGATGAATTTCAAGATGGCGCTCAACGATATCTTCATGTATGAGACACAGCTCGTGCTGTTTACGGATTATCTGAACAGCCCGTTCAAGAGCAATCGCGTCAACTGGGATAATAAGATTACCTGTCAGATTTCAAAGTATTTCAAGGTCTCGCTTGATACATGGTTGCTCTACGATCCGATCGTGATGATAGACGGACATCAGAGAGTACAGTTCAAGGATTCTTTTGCTATCAAATTCACATACCTTATATCAAATAAGCGATAAAGGAAATGAAAGTGCTCCTTGCAGTCAGTGGAGGCATCGATTCGATGTATATGGCAAACAGGGCTTCGGAGTTTTTTCCCGGAGCCTGTTTTGCTGTGGCCCATTGCAACTTCTCGTTGCGCGGTGCTGATTCTGACGGCGATGAGACCTTTGTGCGCGAGTGGTGCAGGGAGCATGGCGTGGAGTGTCATGTCCGCAGGTTCGATACTCTTGCGTATGCGACGCAGAGAGGAATCAGTACGGAGATGGCCGCCCGTGATTTGAGGTATTCCTGGTTCAGAGAGCTGCTTTCCGAGTTTGGCTATGATGCCGTAGCCGTTGCACACAATGCCAACGACAATGCCGAGACCCTTGTCCTCAATCTGTTGAGGGGTACCGGCTTGAAGGGAATCCGTGGCATGGGGGAGCATTCCGGCATATTGCGTCCGTTGTTGGGGGTTGAGCGGTCGGAGATAGAGACTTGGATGACCTCCCATGGTTTGGCGTGGCGTGAGGACAAGACCAATTCGGAAAACATATACAAAAGGAATATCCTTCGAAATGAGGTTTTCCCTCAGTTTGAGAAGATTAACCCGTCATTTGTCAGGACGCTCGGGGAAGATATGGTGCGGTTTGCACAAGCGGATGATATCGTGGAGGATTATTTTCTGGGAGTCAGAGATGCGGTGCTGCTTCCGGGAGGGGATGTCAGTATCCGGGGGTTGCTGGGAGTGAAACATTGGGAATATGTGCTTTGGCGGATTCTTGATGGCAGCGGCATCGGAAAGGTGGAATATGATTCTCTGGTGCGGTTGTTGCGCTCCGGGAAACAGACTGCAGGCAAGCGGTTCGGACCTGTGGCTGTGGGTAGCGACCGGTTGAAAATTCTTTGCGGTGGAGCGGTGGAAAGAAGCCTTGTGCGTGAATTTGTCCCAAGGGATGCTGTCGAAACGCTGAAGCAGCCGGACGGATATTTGATTGCTGATGCCGACAAGTTGGGCTCTGACTGGACGCTGCGACGCTGGAAAAGCGGAGATTGGATGGTACCGTATGGCATGAAGGGCCGCAGGAAAGTTTCCGATATTCTGAATGAGTACAAAATGACCCCTGACGAAAAAGCTGCTGTCGAGGTGATTGAACTGGACGGCTCGCATGTGGCTGCTCTTTTGTGCAGACGCATAGATGAGGCGGTAAAAGTGGATGAAAACACGAAACATATAATCCGATTGCATTATGAGGAGAATAAAGTACAAGACTAGCGTTTCCCTGCTGATCGTATTGGCTTCTGTGGTTCTGGTTCTGCTGTGCCTGCTGATTGTGCATACTTTCAGAACCGGAGAGGAAGCTACCGTGGGGATTTTTTCCCTTGCGGCCACATTGGTGGGAACCCTTTTTATTGCCATTGAATTGAAAAACGGGTCTGATGTCACATGCAGCGAGATGCTCATAGACCTGAACAACTATTTCCATGACAGCGACCGTCTCATGAAAGTGTATGAGATTCTGGAGACGGCGGAGACAGAAGGGGATTACGGATACGACAGGTGGAAGGACGTGTCCAGTGTCGAGGTGGCGCAGTATTGCACGTTCTTTGAGAATCTGTATCTGCTTTATCGCCACCATATTGCCAATATAGAGGATCTTGACGACCTGTTCGGGTATAGGTTTTTCCTGTTTATGAACAACCCGTATATTCAGGAAAAATACATACTTCCCACATCTTCGTCCTATGTTCAGGTGTTCGAGTTGTACAAGATATGGGTCAAGCATCGCGAAAAAGAGAACAGCGGGCAGAACGGCTGGCAAAGGCATGTGCCTTGCTCGAAATTCATGTTCCCTGAGTCCTATCTTGAGAACAAATTGTATCTCTTCGATGACGGACTTTCGGAGTATAATAAGACTGTGGCTGAATTGCCTGACGGGTTCCGGATGAAGACTCTGGGCTTTGACAGCCTGAGTGCGGTGATGCAGCTTCAGGATGAGGTGGTGGACGGACTTGAAGACAAGAAATTGTTTTTCTCTTTGAGCCGGGAAGAACTTATCGAGTCGCTCCAGCGTGACAATCTGTGCGGAATAGTCTCTCCGGAGGGTAAACTTGCGGCTTTCTCTGTAGTGGTGAATAATCGCGAGGGAAGCCGTAGCCTTGCTTCTGATTTGGGACTGAATCCTTGTGAGGTGCTGACTTTCGATGCTGTGGTAGTCGGTCCTGCATATCGCGGTCGTGGATTCCACCGGCATTTTATTGATTGGTCCGTTGCTCTTGCCAAGCAGAAGAGCTGCCGCTATATTCTGGCCACGGTGGATCCCAAGAATATTCCGAGCGAACGGAACTTCCTTGCAAAGGGATTTGTGGTGGCTGACACCAGAGTGAAATATGATGGTCTTCTCAGGGACATTCTGAAGATGGAAATCTGAATATTTTGAATATTCGGAATTTATTGCTACATTTGCAGTTGTGAACGAGATGGAAGGCCGGGGAGGTCTTCCATTTTTTATAAAATCAGAGACGTATGGACCTATTGAAATTCAAAGAAATTGTAAATCAGGCCGCCGCAGAGCGCGGCTGTACGGTGGTGGAGATGAGCCTCAATGACGATGACAATGTCTTCGAGGTGATTATTGACAAGGCGAACGACAACGTGGATCTCTCCGATTGCGAGTTCGTGCATCGTGCGGTGCTTGACAGTTTTGACAGGAACATCGAAGACTATGCGCTCACAGTAAGCTCCGCCGGGATAGACGCTGCCGAGGCGGATGAAATATTGAATACAACAAAAGAATAACAAATAATGGAAAAAGAAAAAGTAATCACACTTATCGATGCGTTCAAGGACTTCAAGGAGGAGAAGAACATTGACCGCCCGGTTATGATGCAGGTTCTCAAGGATGTGTTCCTTACCCAGATAGCCAAGACATACGGCTCGTCTGACAACTTTGACGTGATTGTCAATGTAGATAAGGGAACCTGTGAAATCTATCAGAATTTCGATGTGGTGGAAGAGGTGGAGAATCCCAACTCCGAGATTACCCTCGACGGAATCAAGGAAGACGGAGGAGATCCTGCCGACTACGAAATCGGAGACCAGTACTCCAAGTTCCTTCCATTGTCGGCATTCGGCCGTCGAGGCATCCTGAACATCCGTCAGAATCTTCAGGGAAGAATCATGGATATCGAGAAGGCTAATGTCTTCAAGAAGTATTCTGAAAAGGTTGGAGAGCTTTTCTATGGCGAGGTATATCAGTCCTGGTCCAAGGAGGCTTTGCTGCTGGATGATGACGGCAATGAACTTCATATCCCTAAGTCTGAGCAGATTCCTGGAGAACGTCTTGGCAAGGGAGATTCCGTGAGAACGATCATCAAGAGCGTTGAGATGAAGAACAATACCACGCCTTATATCATCTTGAGCCGTACTTCCGATGAATTCCTTGAAAGACTCTTCGAGCAGGAGGTTCCTGAGATTGCCGACGGACTTATTACTGTCAAGAAGGTGGTCCGTGTACCTGGCGAGCGTGCCAAGGTGGCAGTGGAGTCATACGATGACCGTATTGATCCTATCGGAGCCTGCATCGGTGTCAAGGGCGGACGTATAATGGGAATAGTGCGTGAACTTAGAAATGAGAATATTGATGTCATCCAGTGGTCTCAGAATCCTAAGCTTTTGATCCAAAGGGCTCTTAATCCGGGCATCGTGTCTTCTATAGAGATGAGCGACAATCCGGAAGACAAGGTGAAGGTATTCATGCAGCCGGATCAGGTCAACAAGGGTATCGGACGGCATGGTGTCAATATTGAGCTGGCAAGCAAACTCGTGGGACGGGAGATAGAGGTGTACAGGGAACTTCCAAAGGGAGAAGATGCCGAGGAGGAGGATGTATTGCTCAGCGAATTCTCAGATGTTATTGATCAGTGGATCATAGATCGCCTTGAATCCATCGGTTGCGACACTGCAAAGTCAGTGCTCGAGAAGTCTCAGGCCGACATCGCCAAGCGTGCCGACCTTGAAGACGAGACCGTGGCGGATGTCTTTAAGATACTGAAAGAGGAATTCGAAGATTAATACGGAATGGCAGAAATAAGACTGAATAAAATAATTAGACAATTCAATATCGGGCTTGATGACCTTGTGAACTTCCTTCAGAAGATCGGTGTCGAGCTTGATGCCAATCCTAATGCCAAAATTGATGAGAGCTATATGCCGGCTATTTCCAAACAGTTCGGCAAGGATCTCGAAATCAAGCAGGCTGCGGATAAGGTGGATATAAAGATAAAGGAAATTATAGAGAAGGGGCGTAAGCAGCCGAAGGAAGAGGAAGTTGAAGATGATCAGGAACACGAGACAATCATCAAAAGCAATACTCTTTCCGGCGACAAACCGGTTGAGGTGAAAAAGGCATCTGAAGTC
>HF986340.1:3941-7555 GCA_000432655.1 Bacteroides sp. CAG:1060 | reverse complement strand
CCGAGCCTGCAGAGCCGGTGGCACCGCAGAATGAAGAAGTGACGGAGCCGATGCCGAAAGTTGCCGAGCCTGAGTCAAAACCGGAACCGAAACCAGAGCCGAAGCCTGAGATTAAGCCGGAAATCAAGCCGGAGCCGGAGGTTAAACCGGAACCGGAGCCTGTCAAAGTGCAGGAAGTTAAAGTGGAAGAGGTAAAAGTGGACAAAAAGTCGGAACCTGCCAAAATAGAAATAGCACCTGCTGAAAAGGTGGAGCCAAAGGCCGTGGAGATGGAAAAAGCTGTAAAAATAGAGCCGGCGGAGCAAGTTCCCGGCACTCAGTTCAAAGTGGTTGGAAAGATTGACCTCAGCCAGTTTGACCGTAAACCTTCCAAAAAGCGCGAACGCGTAACCAAGGGTACGCAGAAGGTGGATGTGGTCAAAGCCGGTGCGCATGTTGAAAAGTCTCAAAAGAAGGACCGGAAGCAAGACCAGAAGCAGGGCGGACAGTCCCGTCAGGATCAGAAAGCACGGCAGAACGGCGCTCAGCCTAACAATCCTCAAAACCCCGGAAAGGGCCGCAAACGCGACCGTGACCGTTTCAAGCCTGCGATGACAGAAGCCGAGCAGGAGGAAATGCAGAAGGAAATCCAGAAGCAGGTCAAGGAGACGTACGCCAAGATGAATGAAGGCAAGAAGAATAATTTCGGTGCCAAATATCGTAAGGAGAAGCGTGAAGCTTCGGCCCAGAAGACACAGGAGGAACTTGCACAGGCTAATGCGGAGCAGAAGATCCTTAAAGTGACTGAGTTTGTGACGGTGAACGATCTTGCTACGCTCATGAATAATACTCCGGTTGTCAAGGTTATCGGTGCGTGCATGAGTCTTGGACTTATGGTGTCCATCAATCAGAGACTGGATGCGGAGACGCTGGTGCTTGTGGCAGAAGAGTTCGGATATAAGGTGGAGTTCGTAACTGCGGATATCTCGGAGAAGATCAGCAGTACGGAAACGGTTGACAAGCCTGAAGACCTTCAGCCAAGACCTCCTATCATCACTGTGATGGGACATGTTGACCATGGTAAGACCTCTCTTCTGGACTATATCCGCAAATCCAACGTGATTGCCGGTGAGGCCGGTGGTATTACTCAGCATATTGGTGCATATAATGTGAAACTTCCTGACGGAAGACGTATTACATTCCTGGATACTCCTGGACATGAGGCGTTTACTGCCATGCGTGCCCGTGGAGCCCAGCTTACTGACCTTGCCATTATCATCGTGGCCGCAGACGATGCCGTGATGCCGCAGACAGTGGAGGCTATCAACCATGCACAGGCTGCAAATGTTCCTATGGTATTTGCCATCAACAAGATAGATAAGCCGGGAGCAAATCCTGACACCATCCGTCGCCAGCTGTCGGAAATGAATATCCTCGTGGAGGACTGGGGAGGAAAATACCAGTGCCAGGAGATTTCTGCCAAGAAGGGTCTGAATGTGGACAAGTTGCTTGAGAAAGTGCTTCTTGAGACTGATCTACTGGAGCTTAAGGCCAATCCTAACAAACCTGCCATCGGAGCGGTGATAGAGTCTTCTTTGGATAAGGGCCGCGGATACCTTGCGACAGTACTCGTGCAGGAAGGAACCTTGCGTCAGGGTGACGTCGTGCTTTGCGGAAGCTATTACGGAAGGGTGAAATCCATGTTCAATGAGCGTGGACAGAAAGTTACTGAGGCCGGTCCGTCAACTCCGGTTTCCGTACTTGGTCTGAACGGTGCTCCTGCCGCCGGTGAGAAGTTCAATGTTCTTGCCGATGAGAAGGAAGCTAAGAATATTGCCAACAAACGCGAACAGCTGCTCCGAATCCAGGGTATAAAGACCCAGAAGCACATGACGCTCGAAGAGATTGGCCGTCGTATAGCTATCGGTAATTTCAAGGAACTGAATATTATCGTAAAGGGAGATGTGGATGGTTCTGTGGAGGCGTTGTCAGATTCCCTTATCAAACTTTCTACCGAAGAGGTTAAGGTGAACGTAATCCATAAGGCTGTCGGAGGAATCTCCGAGTCTGACGTTCTTCTTGCCGAGGCATCGGATGCCGTTATTGTGGGATTCCAGGTACGTCCTACCGTGGATGCTCGCAAGGCTGCCGATCGTGAAGGCATTGAAATTCGTCTGTACTCCGTCATCTATGACTGTATCAATGAAGTCAAGGATGGTATCGAGGGTATGCTCGAACCTGAGAAGAAGGAAGAGGTCATTGCTACCGCCGAAGTTAAGCAGACCTTCCGAATCAGCAAGGTGGGTACCATCGCCGGATGTCTTGTCAGGGACGGAAAAATGGTTCAGAAATCCAAGGTCCGCCTCATCAGGGACGGCATTGTGGTCTATACCGGAGAACTCGGTTCCCTCCAGGTGGGCAAGGATACTGTCAAGGAGGTTATAGCCGGAAGAGAGTGTGGACTCAGCATCGCCGGATACAACGACATTAAGGACGGAGATGTCATCGAGGCATTCCAGATTGTCGAGATTAAGCGTACGCTGTAGTTTTTGATATGCTATATGAAAAATGGAGACGTCCATGGGGGCGTCTCCATTTTTTGGGGATCTTACTATTAATATTTGTTGAGTGGCACTCCGGCCGTCATCTGATAGACTTTCTTTCTGACATTCTCCAGAACGGCCTTGTGCTCTTCAAGGCTCTTGACCTGCTCAGGAGTAGGAGTCTCGCCCGTCTTGAGGCTGAGCGCTTCGATGTGGGCGTTGCATGATGTGAGCACCTCGTCAATCAAGGCTACGACCTCGACCATATCTTTCTCGACGAATCCGCGGGAGGTTATGGCAGGAGTTCCGACTCTGATACCTGAGGTCTGGAATGCGCTTCTGGTATCAAATGGAACCATGTTCTTGTTGACCGTGATGCTTGCATGCTCAAGCTGAGTCTCGGCGATACGTCCGTTGAGGGCTTCGAATTTGCCTCTGAGGTCCACCAGCATAAGGTGGTTGTCCGTGCCGCCGCTGACAATCTTGTAGCCTCTCTTTATGAATTCGTCGCACATTACCTTTGCGTTGGCCATTACCTGCTTCTGGTAGTCTACGAATTCAGGCTGCATAGCCTCGAAGAATGCTACGGCCTTGGCTGCAATCACATGCTCGAGCGGACCGCCCTGGATGCCCGGGAATACGGAGGAATCCAGCACCTGACTCATCTTCTTCACGACACCCTTTGGTGTGGTGCGGCCGAGTGGATCGTCGAAATCCTTGCCTATAAGGATGATGCCTCCGCGCGGACCACGAAGGGTCTTGTGTGTGGTGGAAGTTACAATGTGTGCATATTTTACAGGGTTCTTCAGAAGGCCGGCGGCAATGAGTCCTGCCGTGTGTGCCATATCTATCCAGAGAATGGCGCCAACCTCATCGGCAATCTTTCTCATTCGCTCATAGTCCCATTCGCGTGAATAGGCGGAAGCTCCTCCTATGATGAGCTTCGGCTTGCATTCGCGGGCCTTTCTTTCCATCTCGTCATAGTCCACGAAACCTGTCTCAGGATTCAGCCCGTAGGCTACGGCATGATAGAGAATACCTGAGGTGTTGACTGGAGAACCATGTGTGAGGTGGCCTCCCTGGCTCAGGTCA
>HF986340.1:1470-3858 GCA_000432655.1 Bacteroides sp. CAG:1060 | reverse complement strand
ACCGGAATGTGGCTGTACGTTGGCCCATTCCGCATCATAGATTTGCTTTAACCGGTCTATCGCGAGCTGCTCTATCTGGTCCACTACCTCACATCCTCCGTAATACCTCTTGCCCGGGTAGCCCTCTGCGTATTTGTTGGTGCAGATGGAGCCCATGGCTCTCAATACTTCGTCTGTGACATAGTTTTCGGAAGCGATGAGTTCAAGCCCCGATTCCTGACGGTCTTTTTCTTTTTTGATAAGATCCGTAATTTGAATATCCTGTTTCATAACATGTTATTGTATGGAAGGACAAATATAACATAAAAAACGTACCTTTGCTATTATGAAAGACCCTAAATTGCTAAATATCGAACTTGGCCGTATCAGGCCTGATGATTATGCGTCTCTGCCACCTTCAGGAACCGTGGTGGTGCTTGACAATATCCGTAGTGCCCACAACATCGGCAGTATTTTCCGCACCAGTGACGCTTTCAAGGTAGATTGTGTGTATTTATGTGGAATCTGCGCGTTTCCTCCTTCGGCGGAGATGCACAAATCCGCGCTTGGTGCCGAGCTCAGCATGCCGTGGGTGCATGAAAAAGACACCGTTTCTTTGGTGAAACGGCTTCATGACGAGGGCTATGTGGTTGTGAGCGTGGAACAGACGCACAACGCTGTCCAACTTCAGGATTTCGTTCCCGGGAAGGGTGAACGCTATGCTCTTGTGTTCGGCAATGAGGTCGACGGAGTAAGCCAGGATGTGGTGGATGCATCGGATTGCGCCGTGGAAATTCCTCAATTCGGCTCCAAGCATTCTCTTAACGTTTCCGTTTCCGCCGGAGTTGTGCTGTGGCATTTTTGCAAACAATTGCTCTGACAAATTGTCATTGGCACGGACCTTGATTTTATGACTGCCGTCCGGTGATTGTACCGGTTATGAGAATAAATTTTAAAAACATACAATTATGCTCAAACCATTAGCAGACAGAGTTCTGATCGAGCCTAAGGAGGCAGAGACCAAAACAGCGGCGGGATTGTACATTCCTGACACCGCAAAAGAGAAACCACAGCAGGGAACCGTAGTTGCTGCCGGTCCTGGCAAGAAAGACGAGCCTATGGAGGTGAAAGTCGGAGATCAGGTCATCTATGGCAAGTATGCCGGAACTGAGGTTACTTTTGAAGATAAGAAATACCTTATCGTAAAGCAGTCTGATATTCTGGCTATTGTGTAATGAAATAGGAGATAGTTATTATGGCAAAAGAAATAAAATTCGATGCGGATGTTCGCGCCAAGATGAAGGTCGGTGCGGACTCTCTTGCAAACGCAGTTAAGGTTACACTTGGTCCTAAGGGACGCAACGTGGTTATTGATAAGAAGTTCGGTGCTCCTCAGGTTACCAAGGACGGAGTTACCGTAGCCAAAGAAGTTGAGCTCAAGGACAGATTCGAGAATATGGGTGCGCAGATGGTTAAGGAAGTCGCTTCCAAGACCAATGAGCAGGCCGGTGACGGTACTACCACCGCTACGGTTCTCGCACAGGCCATCATCAATGTGGGCATTAAGAATGTCACTGCAGGTGCCAATCCTATGGACCTGAAACGTGGTATAGACAAAGCTGTGTCAACAGTTGTGGCTGAACTCAAGAAGAGCAGCCAGCAGGTGGGCACCGACTATTCCAAGGTTGAGCAGGTCGGAACCGTTTCTGCCAACAATGACGGATATATCGGCAAACTTATCGCCGATGCCATGGCTAAGGTCGGCAAGGATGGTGTGATTACCGTTGAAGAGGCTAAGGGCACCGATACTGAAGTCAAGGTCGTAGAGGGAATGCAGTTCGACCGTGGATTCATTTCTCCATATTTTATGACCAACGGAGATAAGATGGAGGCCGATCTCAACAACCCTTCAATACTTATCTGTGACAAGAAGATTTCTTCAATGAAAGATCTTCTCCCTATACTTGAGCCTATCGCTCGTGAGAGCAGGGAGTTGCTTATCATTGCAGAAGATGTTGATGGCGAGGCTCTTACCACTCTTGTTGTGAACAAGCTTCGTGGCGCACTCAAGATAGCTGCCGTCAAGGCTCCTGGCTTTGGCGACCGTCGCAAGGAGATGCTTCAGGATATTGCTACCCTTACCGGTGCAATCGTGGTTTCCGAAGAGAGAGGTTTCACTCTTGAGAACGCAACTCCAGATATGCTCGGTAAGGCTGAGAAAGTCACCATCACAAAGGAGAATACTACCATTGTAGGCGGTAAGGGTGATAAGGAAGCCATCAAGGAGCGTGTGGATTCAATCCGCAAGCAGATAGAGACTTCTACCTCAGAGTACGACAAGGAGAAACTTAAGGAGCGTCTCGGAAAGCTCTCCGGCGGTGTGGCTGTCCTTTATGTAGGTGCTACTAC
>HF986340.1:0-1442 GCA_000432655.1 Bacteroides sp. CAG:1060 | reverse complement strand
TGAGATGAAAGAGAAGAAAGACCGTGTGGAGGATGCCCTCAATGCGACCCGCGCTGCGGTGGAAGAGGGTTATCTGCCAGGAGGTGGAGTTTCATACATTCGTGCAGCAGAGGCTCTTACCGGTCTTAAGGGAGATAATGAAGATGAGACTACCGGTATCCATATCGTAGCCAAGGCTATCGAGGAGCCGCTTCGTCAGATTGCCGCCAATGCAGGTGTGGACGGTTCTGTAATCATTCAGAAGATTCGTGAAGGTAAGGATGATTTCGGATACAATGCCAGGACGGACGAATATGTGCACATGTTCGAAGCTGGTGTGATTGATCCTACCAAGGTGGCTCGTGTGGCTCTTGAGAACGCTGCGTCAGTGGCTGGAATGTTCCTTACTACCGAATGTGGTATTGTGGATATCCCAGAGCAGGCTCCTGCCGCTCCTGCCATGCCGGCTGACGGTATGATGTAGTGATACAGTTGTAATAATCTTGATAATTAGGGATTGCCTGTTGAGGGTAATCCCTTTTTTTGTAACTTAGCGAGAATTATTAAAAACAGTTGAATTATGGATTTTAAAAAGATTGTGGCTTCTGCGGCCATCCTTTTGACTGTCGCCTGCTATGCTCAGACGACTGACCGGCAAGTAATCGAAAACGGCGGTACCGGACCGTTCAAGTCCGTTGCTGTGGGTGATGCCGGTCTGCCTACACATGTTATTTATCGTCCGGAGAACCTTGCTGCTGCGGCAAAGGAAAATGGCGGAAAGCTTCCTGTTATCCTCTATGCCAACGGCGCATGCGTGAACAACAGCTTGGAGATGAGCCGTCTTTTGAGTGAAGTGGCGTCGTACGGTTATGTCATTATGGCAATAGGGCCATACGAGGAGTATTCGGACGAGAAATTCTACAACCAATGGAAAGGGGTTGTCAGAGGAGCTTATCCTTCCACTAAGGAAGTTCTTGTAATGGGTAACGGCGAGAGGGTTTTTGCCTATACCGAAGAGGAACTTGCCGCCCAGAGAGCGGAGAGGGAAGCTGCCCGCGCCGCTGTAATGGCCGAAATGAAGAAGGCGTCGAAGAGCAAGAAGAAAGCTGCGGCCGCACCGGCTCCTTTCCGTACATATCCTCGCCAGATGCTTGAGGCTCTTGACTGGATAACGGATCAGAATGCTAATGCCGAAAGCGAATACTATCATCTTATAGATTTGGACAAAGTCGCTGCCATGGGTCAGTCATGCGGTGGAGCGCAGGTGCTTGCCGTTGCCCATGATCCAAGAATCAAGACATGCGTGATGCTTAATACCGGAATCGGTGAAAACAGCATGCAGGGAGCTTCGAAAGCAAGTCTTGAGAATCTTCATACTCCTATGTTCTATATGATAGGCGGCCCTGTCGATATAGCTTTCAAGAATGCACAGGGAGATTATGACAATATAAAGACTCTTCCGA
>HF986339.1:2728-6234 GCA_000432655.1 Bacteroides sp. CAG:1060 | reverse complement strand
CTGGCCGAGAAACAGCGTGACCACCTTCTGGCCTTTCGCCGTGAAAAAGTCGGTGACTATCTTTGACTTGCCGATGCCGTGCTTGCCGGACAACATGATATTGTGGCTTGGCGGCGTGCTTTCAAGGAGATTGCGCAGCTCCTTGGTGTTGATGTTGATGGCCATATCGTTATGCGCTTATGTATTGTCGTTCGCAGGCAAAGGTAAGGACCGCTTCTGCCAAAAAGCGGCAGCCTGTTAAAATGGCGAAACCACCTCCATGATTTCTTCGTAAGTTAGTGTATTGGAGGTCCCTGTGCCTTGCAGGATATGGTCGGAGATGTTGCGCTTACGGTCCTGCAACGTCACTATCTTCTGTTCTATTGTATGCTTTGCCAGCATCCGGATTACGGTCACATCCTGCGTCTGGCCGATGCGGTAGGCACGGTCGATGGCCTGTTCCTCAATGGATGGATTCCACCAAGGGTCCAGCAGGATTACGTAATTGGCAGCCGTGAGATTCAGGCCCAGGCCACCTGCTTTCAGGCTGATGAGAAACATCTGACATTCCCCGTTCTGGAACTGCTGCACCAGCTCGGCCCGCTGCTCCAGAGGTGTAGAGCCATCCAGATACAGGAAGGGAATGCCGATGTCTTTCAGCGTTTTCTTGACCAGCTCCAGAAAACTGGTAAATTGGCTGAAAATAAGGATATGGCTCTTATCGTTGTAGATATGCTGCAGGAGGTATTTCAGTTCACTGAGCTTGCTGGAGCCACCCGCCCATTGAGCATTTTGTAGCTCCTGCGAGCAACAGGCGAGGCGCAACTTGGTGAGGCCCTCGAATACTGTAACTCCGACACTGCCAGGGCCTGACGCAAGATCCTTCTCAAAGAAAGAACGCATATCCTCGTATGCCATCATCTCCTCCGGTGTGAGTGCCACCATGTAATCGATTTCCGTCTTCTTGGGGAGTTCGTCCAGCACCTGGTCCTTGGTCCGGCGCAGGATGAAAGGTTGGGTAATGGTTTTCAATGACTCCAGGCGCTTTGCCGCTTCCGCCTCGTTTTTCGAGAAGTACTTTTCGCGGAAATGATCAAATTTGCCCAGCATCCCGGGATTGATGAACTGGAAGAGGTTCCACAGGTCGTTGAGACTGTTCTGCACCGGCGTGCCGGTAAGGATGATGCGGCTGGCGCCTTTCAGTTCCATTGCGGCGTGAGACACTCGTGTCCAACGGTTCTTGATCTGGTGGGCTTCGTCCAGGCAGATGACATTCCAGTCCCGCTCCAGCAGGGCCTCCGTGCTATTGGTCAGCACGCCATAAGAGGCTATGACCACATCGCCCGGACCGGTCTGCCGAACGGCCATCGCCCGCTCACGAATATTATTGATGATGAAAGGACGCAGGCCAGGCGCGAACTTCTTGAGCTCGTTCTCCCAGTTCGGTACAACGGATGTAGGCGCAATGACCAGGGACGGCCCCTTATCGGCTTGAGACAGCATAAAGGCGATTGTTTGGACGGTCTTGCCCAGACCCATATCATCGGCCAGGCATCCTCCGGCGCCCCAATGGGAGAGCCGATACATCCAGCGGTAGCCGTCCAACTGGTACTCGCGCAGCGTGGCATTGAGACCTGCAGGAACTTCCGGTTCCATTTTGTAAGCCTCCTGCATCCGCTGGACCTGCGCTTGATACTCGCTGGTCTGCGTTATCGGCAGGCCGCCCATTCCCAGAATCTCGGCCAGTTTGCCAACCTGGTATTTGGACACCTGCATGGTGCCACCGCCCATCAGTCCTTGTAGTGCCGCAAGCTGTCGCTGGATGGCCTTGCTGATGCGGATGTATTCTTTCTCGCCGATACGGACAAACTCGCTGGCACCCTCGGAGAAATCGCCCTCCTCCAGAACCTGTTTCAACGAAATCTGCGCACCGCCTACGTTGACGTTGCCTTCCACGCCAAACCACTGGATATCCGTCTGCAAGCCGATTTCCCAGCAGGATGCGCCGGCCTTTCCCTTGAACTTGATTTCAGAGCCTTCTGGCCATTCCATCGCGTAGTCGTCCGGGCGGTCGTGCAGGAATTCCAGTAGCGGCAGCAGGTTCTCCGTCTCGTGAATCTCCAGCTTTTGGTTGTTGTAGTTGTTGTATATCGGGCTTTGGGTTATAAAATCCGTAAGGTCGTTGAGATTGTCCAGCTCGTGCTGGAGATCACGGAGCACGCGGTATGGCTTTCCATCCTCATCGGCCTCCATATACTCTGAGGCGCCATCGCCGGGAGTGAAACGTACTTCTCCTGCATCTACCGGCAGGGCCTGCCATTCGATACCGAAAGAATTCCGAGTAGGGTCAGGCTTGATTTGGACAATGATGCGTCCCGTTCCATGAAGCGTCGGCGCCTGTTTGAGATTCTGGAGTGCCGAGGTGTCCACATCAATGACACCGCGCATTTTCTCACCCAGATCCGCCAGGGATTCGGCGGCGGTAATGGGCAGGTCCTGGCTTTTGAAAATTAACTCCAGGATGCGACGCTGCTGCGGGTTCGTGGAGATGACGCGGCAGTTCCCGGCCTCGTCCGAAGCTACTTTACAGGGAAACACTTTCCCTTCCGTATCAACATCCACATTCGTCTCGGCAATGATTCTGTCAATATGCAGACGGAAGCACACTTTCGGTTTCTCAGCGGTAATCTCCAGCTGGCCATGCGGCCCGTACACGCGGTCGGAGCCTATTAGAAACGGCATCACAGCTTCTGCCTCATTGCGATAAAGGGCGTGCTCCCGGTTGCGGTTGTAGTCTTTCAGCGCCAGCACAATCTTCTCGTCATTCTCATCCATGAAGGAATATCCACCCTCGATGTACTGACTGTAGGAGAGAAGCTTTTCCTCTCCCCAATAACCATCCGGCTGAAGCTTTTGCTCCCGCAGGCCCAGGATGGAATTGTCGTAGAAGATGAACTTGACACGGGAGCGCAGGCGCGGATTCGTGGCCTGACCGTGAATCTTCAGAAGGAGCTCCAGGTCGTTGATGGTGGATGTCCAGTTCTCCTTCTTGTCCAAACTTGCAATGACGCTCTCTCCTCCAAAAGTCTCCTTCAACTGCTGCGCTTCTGTCTCCTCCAGATGAAGGAACGGGGAGCATTCCAGGCGCATTATCGGAAGATTGGGGATGTGTTCCAGATGGTTATACCCCTGCAGGTTGCCAAGTTTGGAATACCGGCTGGCCAGGAACAGGAACTGCTGCTCCAACGGTTTTGCCGAGCCCTTGGCGCCATTGATTCCTGAAATGATGATGCTTTTGTCCTCCGATTGCAGATTGGCAAGCAGCCCCATGATTGGTGGTATTTCGCGGGACATTTTGAGCCCTTCCAGTTTCTCTGTGTTCCGTCCGCTTTTCAGTAGCGCAAGAATGTAGTAATAGGCTGCGACGGGGTTTTCCGGGAGCTCCTTTGGAAGCGACAGCAGGCGGTTTTCGCTATCCTTAAAGAGATTCACGGCGGTTTCCACGTCATTTTGGTAGAGAGCGTGGA
>HF986339.1:0-2584 GCA_000432655.1 Bacteroides sp. CAG:1060 | reverse complement strand
GGGAATTCTGCTTGGCTTGGAGACATTTTACATTGTCCAGATAATTGTTCAGAGTCTCTTCGGACAAGTTGTCATTGAGAAGGTCTGCCCGGAGGGCATCTAATATAGCCCTACCCGACGAAAGACCTAACGGAGAGTCATTTGAAGTCAAAGTGCTCATTTGTCCAGCTGCATGATAAGTTTGGTAATGTTCTCATAGCCGGTGGTCAGGCTGGTGTAGTCTACTTGGAGCGTGATGACCTTGCCGCTATTCAGAGTGAATGCAAGGGACACGCGATTCTCCAGAAATTCACCTTTTACGTTGAATCCCTGTTCGGAAAAACTCTGAATGACAGCTTCCGCACCGGAGATTTCCATCTGACGGATCTTCTCATCCTTCAGCGCCTGCTTTTGGAGTTTGGTATGGAGTTGTTGTTTCATCTCAAACATTGTTCAGCATAGAAGAGAGCGTTTCCCGGAGGATTGGTTTGTACCCCTCCGGGACATAGCGGAGAGTCATCAGCACAGGACCTGCTTGACCAACGCCGCCTTCCGGATCCCGCTCTATGCATTCGAAAATGTCCGCGACTTTCTCGCTGCTAAAAAAATACCAGTTCATATTTTCGCGTATTTGTTCTGCTATTCAAAATCCTCATCGTGTTCTTTGAAAAAATTGTAATACAGCCTAATATTCTTTAGATTAGTCCATTTCTGCGTTCTTAACGCGCAATTGCAGCATATAGTCGAACACATCATCACTTGCTATGACTCTTCCCATGTTTTCGATATCTATTTGGAAATCGTCGTTTCCTAAGCTTATTTCGGCATCGCAAAACTTCAGATAGTCTTCATAAAAGGCAGAACGGTTGTATGGCGTAGATCTGCGAAGCTTCAGTTTGTTGGCAATGATGTTCAACAGGGTGCTTTTCCAAGAACCGTTACTTCCGCATAATAACGTAATGTCAGACAATTCTATATGGTTCAAGCCTTTACTTTACATTACCCCAAAGGGATATTTTGATGAATAACATTGCCTAAATATTTCATAGGATGTCACCGATTCTCCTTGACTGGTATATCCTGTGCCTTCCTTTTGAAACTTCCATTCTTGATCTGGACTTGGAAGTCTGAATTCTCTTAAATATATCATCCCGCTTTGCTATTATAATCCGCTGCGAAGGTAAGGATCCAACCTGCCAAAGTCCGGCACTTCACTCATATAATTTCGCTGCGGCCTTGATTCTTTTGCCGATGGAGTCCATGAGTTCTTTGGGCGCGAGGACCTTTTTGAAGATGGGGAACTAGAGAAGAAAGTGGTTGTTTCAAAAATGGAAATAACTGCCACTGACGACAAAACATACGAGACATCGTACTATTCTCTGGATGCTATTATTGCATCAAATCTTCTTCTCTGATCATGAAGCAATAATCCATGGTGGTATAATTCTTTCGAGGATCTTCTCCACTTTCAAAGTGGCAGTCAGACAGATTAAAAGGAGTCTTTTGGTCGTTGCTGCGATCTGAATATTTCCATGTTCTTATTCTCTCTATTCCGTCAAGAGTTGCGCTAACTGTGATGGATGCGTCATTGTAGTTGGTAAAGAAGTTCTCAATAATGATTGAGCCAGATTCCGCAGGATAATTCTCGGTTTCCGCTATCTTGGAAAACACATCGGGGGCAATCGAAAAATAAGAAGCACAATTCCAGTTTGTTGGACTTACCAGATTTAATTGCACGGAAAGTGTACTTCCAGTGCAATTCATAATAATTAATTGCCCACATTCTTGTGGAGAAGGAGCGCATCCCACAAGAATGCATAAAACTAAGATGATTTGGATTATTTTCATAGTCCTTTGTTCTTCATTTCCGTTTGGATAGCTGTCTTCTTAGAGGGGTACTTATTACACAAGGCAAAATACCGATTTTAGATATAATCATAATGTTTCAAATTGATAGCGCAACGCCACTATCGTTTACAAATATAAAATTTTCTTCAAAATATCCCAACGGTGTCTTATATCCCAGCGCATTTCTCGGTCGATTATTCAGCTTCCATTCACCATTCAATCTCTTTTATTTGTAGGTCTACCGACTCGTTGAAATCCGTACCCTTAGAAATATATTGCCTTATGTGGCCATTGGCGTTTTCATTAGCACATCTTTCCCAGGAGTGATACGGCTTAACAAAGTAAAACTGCATCTTCAGTTTATATGACGTATTCAAGGTCTGTCAGATGGACTACCCCGATTATGATTTCTACTGCACCCTTGTACAATCCCGCAAAGTATGGAAAGGCGAAAAGCATAACCTGGATGTCATTGCAGCACGCTGTGCCTATGCTCTCTCTAACCACCTCTCCCCCTCCAAGATCTTCACATCCGTCAACCCTTTCACCCTGTCTATATAGGCTTGGATCCCAACCGAATCACGAAAAGACTAAAAAGTCTTGATAGACTTAGAGGTCACCCTCTTTTGAAAATGCGTCGCGTACCCCAGGAGGCTGTCTACAGTCTGTGGAGTCGGCTGTTCTGCGGGCCTTTGAAGATGCGTCGCGTACCAGAGGAGGCTGTTTTTGGCACCGAATATCTCTTCCGTACCGTAGA
>HF986338.1:538-1038 GCA_000432655.1 Bacteroides sp. CAG:1060 | reverse complement strand
GTCTGGCTCTTGAAATGATAGCCTTGGTTGGTAAGCTCTTCCTTGAGAGAAAGATAATTCTCTATGATGCCGTTGTGGATAACGGCGAGATTGTGATTCTCGGAGACATGCGGATGGGCGTTGACGTCGCTTGGCTCTCCGTGCGTCGCCCATCTGGTGTGGGCTATTCCTATGCGGCCGCTGAGATCATGGCCGGCAGCGCCTTCCTCGAGATCTTTTACCTTCCCTTTGGACTTGTATATCCTCATCTCACCGTCGTCATTGATAAGGGCGACTCCGGCGCTGTCATAACCTCTGTATTCGAGTCTTTGCAGACCCTTTATCAAGATTGGGTAGGCTTGTCTCTCACCTACATATCCTACTATTCCGCACATAATTTTTAAGTTTAAATATCTTCTTCCAGATAGCCTATCAACTCATCTATCTGGCGTCGTTCTTTCTTGGTTGGCCTTCCCGTACCGCGATCCCTTTGAAGGACAATGGTTTCGTGGGGCGCATGG
>HF986338.1:0-526 GCA_000432655.1 Bacteroides sp. CAG:1060 | reverse complement strand
TCGTGGGGCGCATGGGCCTTCTCTTTCTCCGAGTCGGGGGTCCTGTCCTCTGCGTACTGAGGGACAAGCGCCGCGCCCATCCTGTGCTCGCTTAGCTGAAGAACGCTGTATGTCAATACCATTGGACCTTTGCGCGCTTCAATCAGGTCTCCTATCTTCACTTCTTTGGATGCCTTGGCGGGCACGCCGTTGAGGCGGACCTTGTTGCCGTTGCAGGCGTCCGCGGCTTCGCTACGTGTCTTGAATACCCTTATGGCCCATAAATATTTGTCAAGCCGTACTTTATCCATATCAATACAGATACAAGCTGTGGCTGACTTTGGCTACTGTCTCTTCTCCTTTCAGGACTTTAAGAATCTCCAGTCCGAATGCTACTGCGTGTCCGGCGGATCTTCCCGTGATGATTCTCCCGCTTTTCTCCGCCGGGGCTCCGGTGAACAGGCAGCCTTTGGCTATGAGAGGGTCCTGGAATCCGTCAAAACAGGTGAATTTACTGCCTTCCGGCAAATCTATCTGGCTGAGTACC
>HF986337.1:1081-1942 GCA_000432655.1 Bacteroides sp. CAG:1060 | reverse complement strand
CACCAAGGCCATGAAGAAAGGCTGGGTAAAAGGAGACAAGCTCAACCTTTGGTTCGACGACTGGAACTATACCGCGCAGGAGAACAACCCGACCCCGGATCTTGTCATTACCTATGACGGGTCGACGTGGAATGCCAGAGCCCTTGCCACCGGACGAAGTCTAAAGCCAAGCGGCAAGTTTACGGTCTTATATGAGGGCTTTAACGATCTGACCAAATATGAATCTAAATTTTCGAACGGTGGTCAAGCGTATAAGGCTCCTTCAGATCTCATCAGTGGCACAAGAGTGCGTCAGAACAATATTATTTATTTTAAAAATTCTCTTGACTACACCTATGCTGACAATAAGTTGACAGCGACCATATCGGACTGGGTGACCTATTCCGGAGTCAAGATTCTGGTAAAAGGTCTTAATCCTGCGGAAGCGGCGAATTATGGGCTTTGTGCTAAGAACACTACTGCGGGTAAATGGTTAGATGAGATAGGCGGATTCTCTATTGATCCGAAATATGTTTCTTCTGTATACTGTCCGAAGGTTTTCCCCCTTTCCGGAAATAATAATGGTTATGTGCTGGGAGTCCCTGATGCGGATGGAGTTGCTTTTTATTATAGGAAAGCCGACTTTACCAATGCTAATATCGAGTTCCGGCTTTTCAAAAAGAATGCTGCAAGCGGTAAGTTTGAAGAAGCCGCCAAAGCAGCGAACTTTGCCGGAAAGACGCTCGTGACGGATGGCAGGAAGATTTTCGGTATCGTTATCGACAAGAGCAATTTCGAGTAGAGCCAGACGGTACTGACGCCATTGCCCTTAATGGTGCGCAGGATTAGTAGCGGGGCGGGGGGGGGGGGGGGCGTCCCCCG
>HF986337.1:0-1046 GCA_000432655.1 Bacteroides sp. CAG:1060 | reverse complement strand
AGACGTTTCCGGTTGGTAAGCCGTTTATGATTTGCTGATTTTTTGTGTTTTGCTCAAATTGGATGAAATGGTTTTATCTAATGAGAGACAAAGTGAAATAAGGAGGCGGCTCTGCTGGCCTCAGTGTGGCTCGTTAGACAATATTTTAGGCCTTCTCTTTTCTGGCAGTTTGGGAAATTCGGTGCAGCAATGCTCTTCTCCTTTCTGCCGTGGTGGTATTCGGTACCAGAAACGCCCTCCTACGGTACGGAATATGCGCGCGGTGCTCAAAAAGGCTTCCTGGGTACGCGACGCATTTTCGGAGGCATTCGGTGTAAAAAATAGGCTTCTCCGGTACGGAACAGATATTCGGTGCGCAAAACAGGCTCCTGGGGTACGGTTGGCTTCGAGAAATGACCCCTCTGGCGAAGGCACCCAAAACGGCACCCAAAAAGCCACCCAGAACAACCTCCGGAAAGCCACCCAAAACGGCACCCAAAACGGCACCCAGAACGGCATCCAGAAAGCCACCCGAGAGCCACCCGGAACAGCTTCTAGAAAGCCACCCGGAACGGCATCTTTATATACGAAATCAAGGACTTAAGCTGACCTTAAATCCTTGACCTTGTGGAGCATAGGGGGATCGAACCCCTGACCTTTAGATTGCGAACCTAACGCTCTACCAACTGAGCTAATACCCCGATTCTCCGGGTGCGTGACCCGGACTGTGCGGCTCGAAGTGAGCCGCGTGTAATTCTATATTGACAGGATGCTCAATACGTTGATGAGCTCCTTGTCTATCGGCTTGTCGATTTTGATGGCCCGGGAGATAGGTACATACACTATCTGATCGTTCTTGATGCCTACCATCACATTTCTCTGTCCCTCGGTAAGGGCTTCTATGCTGGCTACGCCGAGACGGCTGGCAAGTATTCTGTCGTAAGCTGTCGGGGTGCCGCCTCTCTGAAGGTGTCCGAGGATGGATACACGCACATCGTATTGCGGATATTCCGTGCGCACGCGCTCGGCATAGTGCATGGCGCCGCCGTCTTTCTCGGATACCAGCA
>HF986336.1:30940-43099 GCA_000432655.1 Bacteroides sp. CAG:1060 | reverse complement strand
GGTTAACATTTCCCGACAGTCCCTAAGTAATGATTACCGCGAGGATATCATCAAGTCTTTTGTGTATCCTGATTATTTTGTTGAGACAATAATCCCTGAAATTGTAAAAAATCTGAAGTTTGGGGAGCGCAACAGGAAAGGTATACAGATTATCGGTAACTATGGTACCGGTAAGTCTCACTTGATGTCGTTGGTGTCGCTGATTGCGGAGAATGAGAATTATCTGGATAAGGTGAACAATGTGGTCGCCAAAAATGCCATGTCGCTGATTGCCGGTAAGTATAAGGTGCATCGTTTTGAGATGCAGACTGACCGTAAACTGTGGGATATCGTTACCTTCCAGATTCAGCGTTATCTTGATGAGAATGATGTTGACTATCAGTTTGACCCGGATTCGCTGAAGATGTATAGTGAGCAGTTGGATGATATGATGGTGGCCTTTGAGGAGAAGTATCCTGAGAAGGGACTGCTCATCATCATCGATGAGTTGCTTGCATACTTGAAGGGCCACGCTGCGGTTGGCCAGTTGAATCAGGATTTGCAGGTACTCCAGGCTTTGGGACAGCAGTGCTCGAAGGGTCGGTTCGCTTTTATGTTCGGCGTGCAGGAGATGATTTATCAGTCGAAGGAATTTGCTTTTGCAGCTGAGATGATGTTGAAGGTAAAGGACAGATATACTGACCTTACCATCCGTAAGGAGGATGTGTCATTTGTGGTACAGAACAGGCTGCTGCGTAAATCTGAACAGCAGAAGACTGCTATCAGGCATCATCTTGAGAAGTTCGTTGGATTGTTCAGCGATATGCATTCGCATCTTCAGGACTATGTGGAGTTATTCCCTGTACATCCGTCATATTTCGACAACTTTCAGATGATCAAGCTTGGCAGGGCGCAACGCGAGGTCCTCAAGACTCTTACCAAGCAGTTTGAGAAGATTGCTGACCAGGACATTCCGAATGACAATCCTGGGCTCATTACATACGATATGTATTGGGAGCAGATGATGGCGGATACTGGCCTTATGGCGGTACCTGACTTCAAGACTGTCTCCGATACCGTGAAGTTGGTGTATGACAAGGTGGACAGCAATTTCTCTTCCACTCCGGCTCGCAAGCCACTTATACCGATGGCAAAGAGAATTGTCAATGCGACTGCCATTAAACTTCTGCAGGGCGACTTGAGCAAGGGTAATGGTGCGAGCGCTATGTCATTGGTAAATGATCTCTGCGTGACTGATGAGCTTGCTGACGATGCTGAGATGCTTAAGGACACAATTGATAGTACCGCAAAACTCATTATAAAGGCTACTTCAGGTCAGTATTTTGACTACAATGACGAGAATGAGGAGTATCACCTCAGAACTGAGGGTGGAGTAAATTTTGACCAACTGATTGCTCAGGTTGCCGAGACGATGCCACAGAGCCGTAAGGATGAGTCTTTCTTCAAGTTTATTGTTGAAGTGCTTGGCATCACTTCAAACCCATACAGGACGGGATTCCAGATTTATGCGCACGAACTTGATTGGAGAAGCCATAAGGTCACAAGGGACGGGTACATCTTCCTGGGCAATCCTAATGAAAAATCTACGACACATCCGAAGCAGCATTTCTATATGATATTTATGCCAATATTCCAGGCCGATAAGAAAGGCAGGAATATGGACAATGACGAGGTGTACTTCGTGATGGACAACCTGAGCGACGAGTTTAAGAATCTTGTCGTGCTCTATGGCGCTGCATACAGCCAGTATATGTCTGCCGACACGGCGCAAAAGATTCACTACAAGAGCAAGTGCGAGGACCTTTTCGTTAAGGCCAGACGAGCATTCGATGCTTGCTACCTGAACGGCACACAGGTGTATTACGGAGACGGTGAGGCTAAGGCGCTCAACTCCTACACTTTGCCAGGCAATGGTGCTTCCAAGCTGGAAATCTTCGACAGCGTGGCGAGCGCCATTTTCGAGGACCAGTTTACCGCTGACACACCTAAGTATCCTGCATTCACATACGCCAACCAGACCATTTCATTCGATAAGACCAATGGCAACATAGACCGTTACATCAAGGGTGCATTCGCAAAGATTATTCATCCGACGGAGAGCAATAAAGATGGTGAGGCCATACTGATGGGACTGGGCTGTTACAAGGCAGGTGAGCTTACGACTGACAATAGTATCTATGCCCAGGCTATCCTGAAGATGATGAATGATCGTGGCCAGAATATGGTCGTAAACAAGGATGAGATTCTTGAACTCCTGCCGAGGTCTGAGAATGTGTGGTTCACTAAAGATTATCATCTTGACGCTGTGTTCGAATTTGTTGTGCTCGCGGTGCTCGTTTCACTCGGAGAGTGCGAAATTACGCTCAATAGCGGTGATGTTATCAACGCCAGCACGCTGGATAAACTCAGAAATCTTCAGTCAGACGACTATTACACCTTTGCCAACATCAAGAGGCCGAAGGATATCAATATCCCGATTGCAAGAGAACTGACCAAGATGTATTGCGGCCAGGATAAGTCTAATCAGCTGGAGCAGGAGAGCACGTTTATCACTATGACCAACGCTGCGAGGGCGCTTGCTTCTGAGTGTGCGACTTTCGACGCGAGGGAGCTCAAGAATGGTCTTGAGGTTGCCGGTGTTACCGTAATCGATCAGATAAAGGGGGTATCCATTAGGGCAAACATAGTTGTGCTTAAGGGTTTCAGTGACTATGTATCGACTATCACTAAACAGGCAAAACTGAAGAACTTTAAGTATGACCTTGATGTTGTGAAGAAGATGGTTGCACATAAGGCCGAACTTGATCAGACAAAGGCAATCATCAAGACTGCTGCCGAATTGAATTCGAAGGTGCAGTACCTCACACAGGCTAAGCAGTATGTGCCGACAGAAACTGCTCTTGCGAAGAACATAGATGCTACGGTAAACAAGGTTGCAGATGTGCTGAAAGACCTCAATGATGCCCAGGTAAGCGCATACAATACTGAGCTGGACAAGGTTAAGGCCGATTACATTGAGTGGTATCTGGAGCAGTATTACAAGTGCTGTCTGACAGAATTTGATGAGGCAAAGAGAATTGAGATACTCAATAGCGGAGAATATCGCGCTTGCACCGTCCTGTGCAGATGCACACTTATCAATACTTCAGCCTGGAACCAATGGAAGATGGCATTCAATCAACTCAAGACCGCTAATCCGAATGTCAAGAGTATTCTCGGAAGCACACCATATGCCGGCTTTAATCCGCTCACATCAGGCGGCAAGAGTATGAAGACAGTGACAGAGTTCAAAGAAGACCTTCAGGTTATTTATGACACCTGGATAAATGCTCTCAAGGCTTATGTGCAGGCACCAGATTCCCAGGAAGCTCTCAGCCTTATGGACGAGAAATCACAGAACTTCCTCCTGCAGTTCGCTTCCGGGCTATTAGTAATCGATGACGGGCATTCGGCAGAATGTCTGCTCCAGTTGCTCGATATGCTCAGTGGGGGATATGAGAAGGTAGAAATTACTTCAGAGGAACTTGCAGCCTGCATTAGTAGACCTATGACTGCGGATGAAGCAATCGGTATGATAGAGCATGCCATCAATAAGAAGTGCTCCGGCAAAGACCGCAAGAAAGTCAGAATAGTATTAAGCAAATAAAGTGAACCCAAATGGACGGCAAACTCTTTACATGCGACGATGAACAGGTGAAGGAAGAAGGCCCTGTAACCTGTCTTGGAATCACATTTGAGAACGACACTAAACGACGCGAGTTCTTTCGGGAGGAACTCCGTAAGAAACTGCCTGAATTGAGACTTATCGAGGGATTCCCGATAGGGGAGGATGATGACATCGTCGCCCTGTCCGATCCTCCATACTACACCGCCTGCCCTAATCCGTGGATAAACGATTTCATCAAGGAATGGGAAGCGGAGAAAGTGAAACTCCAGGCTGAAGGAAAGCGCAAGGCCGACTTCGAGGTCAAGGAACCGTATGCCGCTGATGTGAGCGAGGGAAAGAACAATCCGATTTATAACGCTCATTCATACCATACGAAAGTGCCTCATCCTGCAATAATGAGATACCTATTGCATTATACACAACCAGGAGATATTGTGTATGATGGATTCTGTGGAACGGGTATGACAGGCGTAGCCTGCGATTTATGTGATGATTGTTCGTGTGAACTAGTAAATAAATCCAATAATGGAGGGCTCAGGCATGCAATACAATCGGATTTAAGTCCAGTTGCATCTTTGATTGCTGCGAATTACAATTCACCACGATCTTCTAAGAAAGTCTTTGAGGTGATGGAGGAAATATTAACTGAGGCTGAAGCTAAATTTAAATGGGCTTATACTACTCGTCATTCCAAAGAACTCAAGGGAACAATAAACTATACTGTATGGAGTGATGTGTTCGTTTGCCCGAACTGCGGTAAAGAATATGATTTCTACAATACGGCAGTGAACAAGGCCACGAATGAAGTTTATAAGCAGTATGAGTGCCCCCATTGTTCTGCCAAAATATCAAAAGATAAATCAGACAAAGCATGGGAGACCGTATATGATGGCACTCTAAAAGAAACCATCAATAGACAACGCAAGATTCCCGTCTTAATCAATTACTCTTTCGGTGGTAAGAGCTATGATAAATCATTAGATGCTGATGATTATGAAGTTGTTCAGAAATGTGATGAATTATCAGCGAGCTTTGATTTATTTGCTGATCGAATGCCAGAAGGTAATGAGGCCAGAAGGAATGATAGGCAAGGGATCACCCATGTTCATCAGTTTTACTTTCCCCGTACTCTGATTATTTTACAATATCTGTTCTCTAGATGTAATTATAAGGAATTTATGTTCCTTGTAAATAGTCAGTTGATTAGTATCTCTAAACTCAACCGTTATAGACCAGGGGTCTCCTTCCCATATAATCCGTTAAGCGGCACGCTATATATTGGATCTCAAATCAGTGAGTCGAATGTATTTGTCGCGCTTAAAAACAAGATGAAGAAGATGAAGGTAGCATTCGATATGCTAGATGCAAAGAATGTTACAGGAGTGTCGAGTGCAACGTGTGTTGGTATTAGAGACAACTCCATCGACTATGTATTTACGGACCCTCCATTTGGTGCTAATTTTTCGTATTCTGAACTCAACTCTATTCAAGAAACATGGCTCCGAGTCAGAACAGACAATAATAAGGAAGCTATAGTTAATGAACCTCTTGACAAGAAGACCCCGGATTATCAGAGGCTAATGGCTGATAGTTTTAAAGAGTATTACCGCGTACTCAAGCCTGGGAAGTGGATGACAGTCGAGTTTAGTAACACAAGTGCAGCTATATGGAATGCAATTCAACTATCTCTTCAGCAGGCTGGATTCATTGTTGCCAATGTGTCAGCATTGGATAAACAACAAGGCTCTTTTAAAGCCGTTAATACGCCGACTGCCGTAAAACAAGACCTCGTTATAACCTGCTTCAAGCCAACTGAAGTATTGATTACAAAATTTGCTCAATCCCTTGACGTTACAGTTAATGTATGGGATTTTATTAATGAATTCCTTGATCATATTCCAGTTCATATTAATAAGGAGCACTCAACCACAGCAGTAATTGAGCGTTCCCCTAAAATTTTGTTTGACCGCCTAATTGCCTACTTCGTAGAGCACGGATATCAAGTCCCTTTAAATGCTACAGAATTCCAAAAAGGTTTGAGAGAAAGATATGTAGAGAGAGACGGCATGTATTTCACTGACGAGCAAGCGATTGAGTATGAAGAGAAGAAAAAGGGCACAACGTCATTCACATCCATCTTCATTCTTGTTGGCTCTGAAGCTGAAGGCATTGAATGGCTCAAACGCAAACTCGAAGACGGCCCGAAGACATACAGCGAAATCCTTCCTGACTGGATGCAGGACCTTGTTAAACCTAAGAAGGGAGACACACTTCCAGAGTTGATGCAGATTCTCGACGAGAACTTCCTTAAGGACGAGAATGGTTACTGGCACATTCCTGACATCAATGACCAGGCACAGCTCGATGCTGTAAGGACCAAGCGACTCCTGAAAGAGTTCGAAGTGTACGTTGAGGCCAAGAAGGTAAAAAATGCCCGTCTCGAAGCCCTGCGTGCCGGATTCAAGGAATGTTACAAGAACCACGATTTCGCCACCATCGTCTCCGTGGGCAACAAGCTCCCGGAGGAACTCCTCACTACTGACGAAGTGCTTCTGCGCTTTTACGATATCGCATCATCAAGAGTATAGCAATGGAGCAGCGCCGATTCGCAAAAGCAATCTACGACAAGATCTTCCTCCCGGAAGGCAAGCGAATGGTCGTTGCGGTTAACCGTGACGGCTACCTTGCTACGCACGATTGTTGTCTTGCATTGGAGAGACTCGGTGTGTTGGTTTATACTGGGGATTCCCTTGCATTACGTCTTGTGAGGGAACTGGAGATGAACCGTCATCCGGAGAGCAGAATTCTATTCGTGACGAAGGAGGATTTCCGGATTATGGATGATATTGCTGCTGAGTGCGACAAGGTGGTCTTCCAGTTCAGGTCCTTCTTTAAGCATTACTCCTGGGATAAGGTGAAGCAGTTGTCATTTGCCCAGATGGCGTGGCTGTATGAGCAGAATGGAATCGTTGACCTCGATTCACTTGAGAATAAATATGAGTTGCATGATGTCGCGTCGGAGAAGAATAGAGGTCAGATTGCATACGAGGACTTGCTGCGGGAGTGGCGTGAAATATCCACAGATATAGACTTCAACAAGCCAACGGAATGGATGTCGAAGGCTGGAGAGATTGTGCTCTCTATCCTTGAAATTGGCAAATGGGCTGAGTTCCAAGCGGAGGTTACGATCGTCAATGACAAGTTCCTGGACTTCCTGAAAGATGGCTATGTGAACATAGTGGCTTCGACTTGCGGAAACAAGTATCCGAGGATTGTCACCCAGGTGCTTCCGTTTATAAGCAAGCAGAGCGGAAAGACTGCTCTGGTGGTAGTTGACGGTATGAATTGGTGGCAGTCGCTGCTTTTGACAAGAAGCCTGGAGGAGAAGCTGAATGTTAGTGCGAAGAATGATTGCATCTATGCGTGGCTGCCATCGGTGACGGAGTTGTCGAGACAGGCAATATTCCGTGGAGATATTCCTTTGGTAGATTATGTGCAGGGACCGCAAAGCGAGGCAAAGCTTTGGAAGGAGTTCTGGGCAAAGAAGGGTGTAACATCATTTGAGCATTACTATCAGCACTCGGGGAGCATTGATGAGGAGACTTCTGTCAAGAGGCTTGGCTATGTCGTAACCGCTCTTGATGATATGATGCACGCTTCGTCGGACTACAGGTACCTGTTGTCCAATACGAAGATTTGGGTTGAGGAGGATGAGATAATAGGGAATATCAAACATCTGGTTGACAGAGGGTATAAGGTGTATATTACGACGGACCACGGTAACATTGACGCATCGGCTTACAAGAAACTTGATTATCGTGATGCACTTGGTGCAAATATGAGCTATCGTCACATTACTCTTCCTGAAGAGGCTAATAAAGCTCTTTTTGAAGAGGAATATGCCGGGCATATTGAGCAGGTGGACTCGTCGTCTAGAACTTATTACGCGAGCGGAAAAGATGCCTTTATGAACAAAGGAAAGTGCGTTACCCACGGCGGTACGCATTGGCTTGAGGTGTTGATTCCGTTCATTACAATCGAACAGTATGGCAGAGACTAATAAATCACTGGGGTTGCATCAGAGGATTCCGATGGATATCCTACTGGAGGCTTTTAAGGCAGAAATCAGCGGAGAACAGGATTTGGAGAGACTGAACGAACTCATCAATACGGAGTATGCCGGAGAGAATCGGCAGAAGAAGGGATTCCGCCAAGTGAAGACTACGCTTGCGGATAATCGCATTGTGGAGCTGAGTAAGGAACGCAAGGATGAGGTGATGGCGGCGCTGAGGTCGCCTGCTGACAAGAATCTTATCTTGTCAGCTGTAATTGTTGCGAGGTATCCGTTCTGTTACGACCTGTTCTGCCTACTGGCCAAGCAGTTTAGACTTCAGGATGAAATCAATACGGATTTGATTTTAAGGATGTTGGGGACTAAGTATGGCGCTAATAAGAGCGTGTACAATGTGCAGATTAATGCTGTCGCTCAGATGCTTGAAGCTAAACTCATAAAGAGAGCTAAGGTTGGTGTGTATGAATTTGGAGAACCGCAGAAGCCGTTGCATAAGGTGACATTGCATTTGTGGCGGGAGAGTTATTTGGTGAATGAGCCACTGGCCAACCGGGAGGATACGGAGAGCGTGATATTCGAACCGTATTTCCGGTATTTGATATTTGAGTAGAAAGTAGTCAGCCCCGACTCATCATCGGGGCTGCGTCGTATTATAGGAACCAGAGGTTTCGTCGTCCGAATTCCGGCAAGTAATCGTCCTCAAAGTGCGGGACAATCTCGGCAACCATCTCTGGGTATTTGATGGTAATCGGCAGATTTTGCTGTTTCACTGATTTCCAGTACATACAACTGAATTTGTATATTTGGCTTAACAGTTCGCGGACTTCTTCCATCAGTAGTACTTGTTCTATTTTTGTGCCTGATGGGAATATCTTTGCGAGTTTGACCTTTACAGGGAAGATGTATTCCCATTTGCCTTCATTGCCATATCTGGAGTTATTGTATAGAAGGAACTCATTATATCCAAGCTTTATGTATGTTCCGCTAATAGGCATAAGGCCAGGATTTTCAGTGTCAAATCCGACATAGTCGCTTGCCTCAGTCTTGTTGATGGTGACAATGAACAGTGGAATGTTGAAGTTGAGACGCATTAACATATCGGTTATCTTCTTTGAGTTCTTCTTGCTCCTTGGTTTCTGAAGAAGATATAAATTGCATGGTATCCATCATTAAATACAAATAATTTCGTACAAATATACCACAAAAGATAATAAGTGTGGTCGTTTTGTGCGAAAATAGAGCCGTGGTTAAACGACTCTATTTCAATCAATTACTGTGAATTCTAAGCAATGTCCAGCAAGCAATCACTTTCCAATACAAAACCGGCTGAAAATTTCGCCCAAAACTTCGTTGGAGCAGATTTCGCCGGTGATGGTGCCAAGCAGCGATAGTGCTTCGCGAAGGTCCTCTGCGAGAAGGTCTGTGGGGATGCCGGCATCAAGTCCCGCAGATACTTTCCCAAGGGCCTCGGAACTTTCCTTCAGGGCCTTGGCGTGTCGTGCATTTGTCACCAGAATCTCTTCGGAATTGGAGATATGGCATGTCTCGACGAGCGCTTTTTCCAGTTTTTCTATGCCGGAACGCTTCTTTGCGCTGATAGAGAGGATGCGTGTGTTACTTTTAAGTAAATCAGACGATATAACAAAAGCGTTTAATTCAGAAACATTTTTGTTAAGTGTCTCTCCTGCGTCTTTTTCGTCATTTTTATTGACGGCGATAATGAGTTTTTGAGTCTCGAAATCTATATGATTGGCTATGTTGGAAATTTGCTCCCGGACCTCCCGTGAAGGCAGAGTTCCATCTGTCAAACCTATCACCACGGATGCTTCCCTGAGTTTGGAAAAGCTTCTTTCGATACCCATTTTTTCTATTTTGTCCGAAGACTCGCGAATGCCTGCCGTATCGATAAATCTGAACAGTATTCCGCCAAGTACGCAGGTCTCTTCTATGGTGTCCCTCGTCGTCCCAGGAATGTCTGATACTATGGCGCGGTCATCTTTTACCAAGGCGTTGAGCAGGGTGCTTTTGCCGCTGTTGGGCGCACCCACGATTGCTACCGGCACTCCGTTTTTGATGGCGTTTCCCATTCGGAAAGAGTCTGCAAGCTCGGAACACCTGCGTCGAGTCTCTTTAATAAGCCCTTTTAGCCTGCTTCTGTCGGCAAATTCCACATCCTCGTCACTGAAATCAAGCTCCAGTTCAAGCAGTGCGGAGAGTTCCACCAAATGCTCCCTTATGGAACGCAGTTCTGCCGAATACCCGCCTCTGAGCTGGTTCATGGCTATCCTGTGCTGCGCTGCGGAACTGCTGGATATCACATCTGCGACCGATTCGGCCTGGGCAAGATCCATTTTCCCGTTCAGGAAGGCTCGCCTTGTGAATTCTCCCGGCTCGGCCATTCTGCATCCATGCGTGCAGAGCTGATCCAAAATGCAACTTACAATATAAGGGGAGGCGTGGCAATATATCTCAGCCCCGTCTTCTCCGGTGTATGAGTGCGGAGCCTTGAATATGCCTACAAGCACATCATCCAGGTCCAGAAAATGCCCCCGTTTGAGCCTATATCCCTCAGAAGACGCAGCATCACCTTTAAGGAACGAGACCAGAGAATCCACAACCCGGAAACAATTCCCGCCGCTGATTCTTATTATTGAGACCGCTCCGCCTGTGCCTGAAGCAGGTGCGCATATTGTATCTTGGTTGTCTGTAAATGCCATCTGAATCATTAGAGTTAAAATCGTACAAAATTAGTTATTATGTTTAAAAAAATATAAGTCCGTATCCCTAAAAATGACTATATTTGCACTGCTAAATTATTTTTAGGGATTACTAATACAAATTCATAGTTCTAGAATATGATTTACACAAAAGAAGTGCAGCAGATGTGCTGCGTAACAAAAGGCGCAAATCACGCCAATGCACCTATTCCTGAGGAAGGAAAATGGGTGCATTCAAAAGAAATCAAGGATATTTCCGGCCTTACTCACGGTATCGGCTGGTGTGCTCCTCAGCAGGGTGCCTGCAAATTGACTCTTAATGTTAAGGACGGTATCATCGAAGAGGCTCTCGTGGAGACTATCGGATGCTCAGGAATGACTCATTCAGCCGCTATGGCTTCTGAGATTCTTCCAGGCAAGACTCTTCTTGAGGCACTCAATACCGACCTTGTCTGCGATGCCATCAACACCGCAATGCGTGAACTCTTCCTTCAGATTGTCTATGGCCGTACACAATCAGCTTTCTCTGAGGGCGGACTTCCAGTCGGAGGCTCCCTTGAGGATCTTGGAAAGAACCTTCGCAGCCAGGTAGGTACCATGTATGGAACCAAGGCCAAGGGCTCCCGCTATCTTGAGATGACTGAAGGATACTGCACCAAGATGGCTCTTGATGCCAATAACGAAGTCATTGGATACGAGTTCGTTAACCTCGGAAAGCTTATGGATGCTCTTAAAGGTGGTGCCACCGGACCTGAGGCTATAGAGAAGGCCAAGGGAACTTACGGCCGCTTCAAGGACGCAGTTAAATATATTGACCCACGTAAAGAGTAAGAGACTTATGGCACTTTTTGAAAGTTACGAGCGTCGTATTGACCAGGTCAATGCAGCTCTCAACAAATACGGAATCAAAGACCTCGAAGAGGCAAAGGCTATCTGCGACGCCAAGGGAATCGACCCATACAAGATGTGTGAGGACACCCAGAAAATCTGCTTTGAGAACGCAAAGTGGGCGTATGTAGCAGGTGCGGCCATCGCTATCAAGAAGGGTGTCAAGGACGCAGCAGAGGCCGCAGAAGCTATCGGCGAGGGCCTCCAGGCGTTCTGTATCCCTGGATCTGTTGCAGATGACCGTAAGGTAGGTTTGGGACATGGTAATCTTGCTGCCAGACTGCTTCGCGAGGAGACAAGCTGCTTTGCATTCCTTGCCGGACATGAGTCTTATGCTGCCGCAGAGGGAGCTATCAAGATTGCCGAGATGGCCAATAAGGTTCGTAAGAAACCTCTTCGCGTCATCCTGAACGGACTCGGAAAGGATGCTGCAAAGATTATTTCCCGCATCAACGGATTTACCTACGTTCAGACCGAGTTTGACTATTATACCGGAGAGGTTAAGGTTATTTCCGAGACAAAGTACTCTGACGGAGTTCGTGGCGGCGTTCGCTGCTATGGCGCTGACGATGTGCGCGAAGGCGTTGCCATCATGTGGAAGGAGGATGTGGATGTATCCATCACCGGTAACTCTACCAACCCTACACGTTTCCAGCATCCTGTAGCCGGCACCTATAAGAAGGAGCGCGTGCTTGCAGGCAAACCGTACTTCTCTGTGGCTTCAGGTGGCGGTACCGGACGTACCCTTCACCCGGACAACATGGCAGCCGGTCCTGCTTCTTACGGTATGACTGATACTCTCGGACGTATGCACT
>HF986336.1:27847-30909 GCA_000432655.1 Bacteroides sp. CAG:1060 | reverse complement strand
CAGTTTGCCGGATCTTCATCAGTTCCTGCTCACGTAGAAATGATGGGATTCCTTGGTATGGGTAACAACCCTATGGTTGGCGCTACTGTAGCTGTTGCCGTAGCAGTATCTCAGGCTATGTAATTCGGAAAGATACGAATATTATTATATGTGGGACGGCAGAAAATGTCATCCCGCTTTTATGTTTGAGATATTATCACTATATTCGTTTAAATTTAATGAATACATAATGAAACAATTTCTTTTGTCTGCAGCGCTTGCGATGATGGCTTTCTCTGGCTCTGCACAGACTTTCGACGAATGGCGGAATCCGCGGGTCAATGAAGTAAACCGTGCGCCTATGCACAGCTCTTATTTTGCCTACGAATCTTTTGAACGGGCAGAAGAGTTTACCAAGTCCAATTCTTCTAATTATTTGAGTCTAAATGGAAAATGGAAGTTTTTCTGGACAAAAAATTCAGATACTCGTCCGGTGAATTTTCAGAAGCCTGATTTCGATGACCGCAATTGGGCGGAGATGCCTGTTCCTGGTGTATGGGAGCTTAACGGATTCGGTGACCCTACTTATGTCAATATGAGCTATCCGTGGCAAAACCAGTTTCGTAACGATCCTCCGAACGTGCCGGTCGAAAACAATCATACCGGGACCTACCGGCGTTCTTTCGTGGTTCCGGATAACTGGGCAGGAAAAGATATCATAGCGCATTTCGGCTCCGTCACTTCCAATATCTATCTGTGGGTCAACGGCAAATTTGTCGGCTATAGTGAGGATAGCAAGCTGGAAGCTGAGTTTGATATTACCAAATACATCAAACCAGGCAAGGAGAATCATTTTGCGTTTCAGGTTTTCCGTTGGTGTGACGGCTCTTATCTTGAATGTCAGGACTTTTTCCGCTTCTGCGGTGTAGGACGCGATTGCTATCTTTACGCAAGGGACAAGAAGCGAATCGAAGACCTTCGGGTGACTACTGATTTTACGGATGAGTCGTTTCGCGACGGCAAACTCTCCGTGCGCCTTTCCACTAAAGGCAGAGTTCCGGTGAGTCTGAGCCTCAGGGATGCAGACGGTAGGGAAGTGGCTTCTGCGCAGACTGATTCGAAGGGCGCGGAACTCAAGGTTAAAAGCGTGCATAAGTGGTCCGCTGAAACCCCATATCTATATACTCTATATGCGAGCTGCGGATCTGAAACAATACCTGTAAAGGTCGGTTTCCGCAGGATAGAAATACGAAACTCCCAGCTGCTCATTAACGGACAGCCCGTTCTTTTCAAAGGAGTCAATCGTCACGAAATGGATCCGGACGAAGGATATGCAGTGTCCGAAGCGCGGATGATACAGGATATTCAATTGATGAAAAAGCTGAATATCAATGCGGTACGTACAAGTCATTATCCTAATGACAATCGCTGGTACGACCTCTGTGACAAGTATGGGCTGTACCTGATAGCGGAAGCGGACATAGAGAGTCATGGCATGGGATACGGTCCTGCTACGCTTGCGCTAAGAGAGGATTATCAGCTCGCGCATCTCCAGCGCAACCAGCGCAATGTGCAACGCTCCGTCAATCATCCGAGCGTGATTACATGGTCTTTGGGCAATGAAGGAGGTTATGGACCTAATTTCTCTCTGGCCTACGATTGGATTAAGTCCGAGGATCCGACGCGTCCCGTACAATACGAGCGTGCCGACTATGAGAAGGACGGCAAAACGGACATCTCAAGTATCATGTATCTGTCTTACGGGGATTGCGAGAAGTACTGTCAGGATGACACCCGTACAATGCCGCTTATCATGTGTGAGTATGCGCATGCCATGGGAAATTCCGAAGGCGGGTTCAAGGAATATTGGGACATCATCCGAAAATATCCTAAGTTCCAGGGCGGATTTATCTGGGATTTCGTAGATCAATCCATCAGGTGGACCGGGAAAAACGGCCGTATGATATATGCCTATGGCGGGGATTTCAACCGATATGACATCAACGATCAGAGTTTCTGTGACAACGGCCTGATTGGACCTGATCGAATCCCTAATCCGCACGCTTACGAGGTGGGGTACATTTATCAGAATATATGGACGGAGCCGCTTGATATCCGAAAGGGAAGTCTCAGTATTTACAATGAGAATTTCTTCCGCGACCTGTCTGCATATTATCTTGAATGGGAGGTTCTTGACAATGGCGTACCGGTGCTCAACGGCCGCATCGATACCATTGATGCCGCACCGCAGCAGAAGACCACCGTTCAGTTGCCTATTTCAAACTTAACCTCCGAGGGAGAGTTGCTGCTCAACCTGAGTTACAGGTTGAAACGGGAAGAACCTTTGCTTCCTGCCGGGACCGAGGTGGCCAAACAGCAATTGGACATCGTGCCTTATTCCCCGTCAAGTCTTGAAATGAATCATAAAGGAGCTTGTCCTTTACTTAAGGATAATGACCGTAACTATTTTATAATAACCGGTGATGATTTCACGGTTGAGATATCAAGAAAAACGGGATTCATTTCGCGGTATGCTATCAATGGGCGAGAACTCCTTGAAGATGATACAGAGATTAGGCCTAATTTCTGGCGCGCTCCGACTGATAACGATTTCGGAGCTATGCTGCAAAGAAAATGTGCAGTGTGGAAGGCTCCGCAGATGAAACTTGAGTCTATAGATGCAAAAGCGGAAGATGTCGTGACGGTTTCTGCCGTGCTGGATATGCCTGAAGTTTCGGCGAAGCTTCACCTGGATTATTCTGTCGATGCCTGTGGTGCCGTGATAATCCGGCAGCGCATGATTACCGAGAAAGGAAAGAAGGTGCCTGACATGTTCCGTTTCGGTATGCGTATGACTATGCCTAAGTCATTCGAATATCTTGAATACTATGGACGTGGACCGATTGAGAATTATTCGGATCGTAACAATTCCACATTTGTCGGCCTTTGGAATCAGACCGTAAGCGAGCAGTTCTATCCTTACATACGTCCGCAGGAGACCGGAACCAAGACAGATATACGCTGGTGGAGAATTCTTGAAAGAAGTGGCAGGGGATTGGAGGTTGTGGCAGAACAGGCGGTCT
>HF986336.1:19606-27812 GCA_000432655.1 Bacteroides sp. CAG:1060 | reverse complement strand
CGCTTCACTATAGCATCGAATCGCTGGATGACGGTGACAGAAGACATCAGCGCCATGCCGGAGAACTTGACGAGGAGGATAATACGTTCATATGTATTGACAAGGCTCAGACCGGACTCGCATGCGAAAACGGCTGGGGTGCCATACCTCGTCCGGAATACAGACTTCCGTACGATGATTATGAATTCATATTCAAGTTGTCGCCATACAGGAAATTCTGACATTCTGTACAAATGATAAGGGGAGTGGTCAATTGACTGCTCCCCTTTATTGTAACTACATGTCGGATAATAACTTTTCCGCTATTATGCGTGCTGTCTCACCGATTGTATGCACGCAAGGTCTTTTGCGGTAATATTCGGGCGTTCTCTCTGACGGCGCCGGCGATTCTGTCTGCTTCCGCTCTCCAAGTCCGAGAAGTTCCCGGCATACAATGCTTCCGCCGTTAGCATCCTTGAACTTCTGGGCAAACTCCTGTACTATGGCATAATTGGCTTTTCTTGCCGCCATATCCGCCGGGACATCTGCCGGGGAGATGAATCCGGCCATCATGGTGCATGCGCTGAATGCTCCGCAAACTTCCCTCAGTCTGCCCATTCCGCCGCCAAATCCCGAACCAATCACTTTGAGCAGGTGTTCGTCGGCAAGTCCTGAGGACTCAAGTATGTCGGCGAAGCTGAGTATTACGGACTGGGCGCAATTGTAACCCTGCTTGAAGAGTTCCATGGCCCGCTCCGCCCTTTCCTGAGGAGAAAAATCTTGAGGTAATACTATTCTGCCCATAATCAGTCGTTGCTATATCCGAGGAAACTGCGCATGAACGAGGTATGTGGAATTTCCTTGTCCGGAACAGGGATGAAATAATTCAGGAACATGAGCAGCCTGTGCGCCTCACTGTATTCGGGACAGTTTTTAGGTACGGTCCGCAAAATAGCTTCGGCATGGTTGCGCAGCACTGCAAATTCAAGCAGGTAAGCTGAGTTGAAAAGAACATCGGCGTCTTCCTGATAAGGGTATATCCATTTTACTTCCGCACGGCGCACGTTCGGCCAGTTGGCAATGGTTTCTTTCGCGCCATAAGCGCCTTTCTTATAATCTCTTACAATTCTGCGTAAAAGGCGGTTGTCGCTGGTAGGAATGCAGTTGTGGTCGTCCAGAGATATGCTGGTGATGGCATTTATGAAGATTCTGAATTTGGTTGATTCTTCAATTTTTGGAAGCAGTTGCGGATTGAGCGCATGTATTCCTTCTATAAGAAGAATGGATCCTTCATGTAAGGAAAGCTTCTTTCCGTTATATTCTCTGATTCCTGTAACGAAGTTATATTCAGGTACTTCCACTTCCTTTCCTGAAACGAGCTTGAGCACGTCCTCCTGAAGTGCAGCGTGATCTACCGTCTCGAAATTGTCGAAATCGAATGTTCCGTCCGGAAGCTTCGGAGTGTCGAGTCTGTTCACGAAATAATCGTCCGTGGAGAAAGACACCGGATGGAGTCCGCAGGCCTTCAGCTGTACGCTCAATCTTCTGCAGAAAGTGCTTTTGCCGCTGCTTGTAGGTCCTGTTATAAGGACTATCCTTACCGGAGAAGGAGAAATGTATCTCTTGTCTATCTCTTCCGCAATCTGGACTATTTTTTTCTCCTGAAGCGCCTCCGCTACCTGGATAAGTTCGCTTGCCCGGCCGTTAAGGCAGGCCTCATTGACATCTCCTACATTGCTCAGCCCCATGATTCTGTTCCAGTTCACCGTTTCCGTGAACACATCGAAAGTCTTCGGCTGTTCGTAGAATGGCGCAAGCTTCAACGGCTCGTGCCTGTCCGGAACCCTGAGAAGCATCCCTCCGTGATATGTAGAGAGGCTCCAGACCTTGAGATATCCGGTGCTTGGCACCAGAGCATCATAATAATAATCCGTGGTGTCGTCCAGGGTGTAATAGTTGATATACACCTCTCCGCATGTCTCAAGAAGCTTTACCTTGTCCTCCTGGCCGAGTTTTTTGAACATTTTTATGGCCTCGGAGACTTGTGCTTCGTGACGACGGAACGGTATGTCCATATCTACGATTTCCCTCATTTTGAGGCTGATGGCATCCACGTCCTCACTTGTGAGCATAAGACCGTTTCCTTTGTCCATGCAGCAGAAAAAGCCCTTGGAGATAGGACGGCGCAGAATGATCTTGCAGTTCGGGAACAATTCCTTGGCCGCCTTGTAGAGCAGGAAGCACAATGAGCGGCAATAGACATTGCGCCCATTGTAGGAACGATAATCCAGAAATTCGACATCCCGGCTATTGAAAACACGGAATTTCAGTCCTTCGCAGACATTATTCACTTTGGCGGATACAATGTCATAAGGTTTGTCGAAGTCAAATGATGGCAGCATCTCAAGAAGCGTCGTGCCTTCCTGAAACTCTTTATAAGTGCCGTTATTCTTGCAAAAAACTTTTAGCATCGGTCAAATATGCAGTTTGTCAGAGTAAAATTAGACAAAAATAGAAAAAAAGTTCATATCTTTACATAAAAATCACACCTATATGAGTCAATTGCACATTGTGGATCACCCGATGATTCAGCATAAATTGAGCATTATGCGTCAGAAAGAGACAGGTTCCAAGGATTTCAGGGAACTTCTCAAAGAGATTTCACTGCTTATGGGATATGAGCTTACGCGCGATCTTCCGCTGACGGACTGCGAGATAGATACTCCTTTATGTAAAATGACCGCCAGGAAAGTCTCCGGAAGGAAACTTGCCGTAGTTCCTATTCTGCGTGCCGGGCTCGGCATGGTGGACGGACTGCTTACGCTGGTTCCTGTGGCTAAAGTAGGCCACATCGGTCTGTACAGGGACGAGAAGACCCATACTCCTGTAGTATATTATTGCAAGCTTCCGGAAGATATCAGCCAGAGAATGGTAATTGTAACGGACCCTATGCTTGCCACTGGCGGAAGCTCCTGCGACGCGCTGACCATGTTGAAAGAGAGGGGATGTACCAACATTCGGCTGATGTGCCTTGTGGCTGCACCGGATGGAGTGGCAAAGGTTCAGAAAGAGCATCCGGACGTGGATATATACGTAGCTGCCGTGGATGACCATCTTAACGAGAACGCCTATATAGTACCGGGGCTCGGAGATGCGGGCGATCGTATATTTGGCACCAAATAAGGTGTAATGCTCTGACAACAAACATAATACAAGAAAAATGCCGGCTGAATTGATTCAACCGGCATTTCTTCTATACTGATTCTAGAAATTATCGTAGTATTTGGCGTCTTGTGGACTTACCTTGGACATGTTGTCAAGAAGATCCTGATTGGTCTTGTACTCGTCCATAAGCTGATTCATGAAATTCATCGCCTCGGTAGGGTTCATGTCCGCAAGCAACTTGCGAAGAATCCATATTCTCTGGCCCTGATCCTTAGGGTAGAGCAGGTCATCCCTTCTCGTTCCCGACAGAAGAATATTGACGGCAGGGAATATGCGACGGTTGGCAAGAGTCCTGTCTAGCTGAATCTCGGAGTTGCCGGTACCCTTGAACTCTTCGAAAATGACGTCATCCATCTTGGAGCCAGTTTCTGTGAGGGCCGTCGCAAGAATTGTGAGCGAGCCACCGCCTTCAATGTTTCTGGCGGCACCGAAGAACCTTTTGGGCTTCTGCAGGGCATTGGCGTCAACACCTCCGGTAAGAACCTTTCCGGATGCCGGCTGTACCGTATTGTATGCTCTGGCAAGTCTGGTGATGGAGTCGAGCAGGATGACTACGTCGTGGCCGCATTCTACGAGTCTTCTGGCTTTTTCGATCACCATATTTGCTACCTTGACATGCTTTTCCGCCGGCTCGTCGAATGTGGATGCCACCACTTCTGCCTTCACGGAGCGCTGCATATCCGTCACTTCCTCCGGACGCTCGTCAACAAGCAGGACGATTTCGTAAACTTCCGGATGGTTGTCAGCTATCGCATTGGCTATGCTCTTGAGAAGCAGAGTCTTACCGGCCTTAGGAGGGGATACGATAAGCATACGCTGGCCTTTTCCTATAGGCGCAAACATATCCACCAGACGGCAGCTCTTGTCCTTTTCATGACCGTTTCCGAGCAGATTGAACTTCTCGTCCGGGAAGAGCGGAGTGAGGAAGTCGAAAGGAACCCTGTCCCGGATAAACTCCGGTGTGCGTCCATTGACATACTTTATTCCGACAAGCGGGAAATATTTGTCTCCATCGCGCGGAGGTCTGATTTCTCCCGTGACGGTATCGCCGCTTTTCAGTGCATTTGACTTGACCTGCTGCGCAGATACATATATGTCATCCGGAGAATTGAGATAATTGTAGTCGGAAGAACGAAGGAATCCGTATCCATCAGGCATTATTTCCAGAACTCCGGTCGCCTCTACAGTGCCTTCATATACAATCTGAGGCTGTTTTGGCTTTTTGGTGAATCCGCCATCGGACGGCTTGTTCTGCTGTGGCGTCTGGGAATTGAAAGGACCAAGTCCGCCTTGCGGTGCGTAGTTTGTCTGCACAGGGGTAACTCTTGTAGAACCTTCCATTGCCTTTTCCTGAACCTTGGACTGTACTTTTTCCAAAATCTTGGAGAGGTCGCGTTCCTTTTTCTTTTTGACGTGAGAGCCTTCCTGCTGGGCGTTCTGCTGCGGCTTCTGGGTTGAAGGTTTAACTGCGTCGGCAGGGGATGGGTTCACATTCTCTGCAACTTTGCTCTCTTTGGATGCTTCAGGAGATTTTTGCTCCATTTTTTGGGGCTGCTTGTTCTCCGGTTTAGACTCAAGAGGAGTATCTGGCTTTTTAGGAGCTTCTGCTGATGCTTTCGCAGCGGATTTCTCGCTTGCAGGCTTACGGCCCCGTTTTTTCGGCTGCTGTGTGTCGGAATCAGAAGCCGCCGCGTCTTTAGTCGCAGTATCCGGCTTAACTATGTTCTGCTCAGGTTTGGCAGAGGCTTTTTCTTCTGTTTTTGACGGTGCTTTAGCAGTCGCTTTAGCCGGCTCCTGTGCATCTTTTTGAGTCTTTGGAGGACGTCCGCGACGCTGCTTAGGCTTTTCGGCAATCGGTTTTTGAGATTCTACGATAGCCTGCTTGTCGATGATGGCAAATGCAAGATTTTCGTCATCAAGCTTTTTGGTAGCGGTGATGCCGTATTCTTTTGCAAGCGCCTCGAGCTGTTCTCTATTCATTGAATTTAGCTCAAATAAACTGAGTGGCATATAATGTAATAAGATTTGTCATGAATTGCCGAAACGGCAGATTCGTAAAATTGGATGTGCAAATATAGCTAAAAAAATCAATTATCCCAATAGCTGTTGCTTTTCTTGAACTTCAACAGATCAGCGAGAGTTGCCGCTTTGGCGGCGATGGTGAAGCTGTATGACTTGTATGTTCCGAGCGGAATCCAGCTTACGGAGATATTGAAGCAGTGGAGGTCATAATTTGCACTCAACTGCGTAGTGGTGATTTTCTTGGCCATGAAATCAAATCCCGTGCTCAGGTTCACTGAAAGGCTCGGGGTGATTTTAATGTTGCCGCTGGCATTGAGGGTGGCGCGAATGTCATTTTTGCGCTGGAGTTCTTCTTTTTCAGCGTCGTACTTGTATCTCGGTGTCAGGCTGAAAGATGTGCTGAAATTGGCCGACCAAGGTGAATCCGGATTGGTGTAGTACAACCAACCCTCCGGAATGAATTCTCCGGTTACGGGATGGTAATAATTTCTGCGGTAGTAATTTGCAGATCCCGAAGATGCTCCGGAACCTTCTGTCTTGGAACCATCGTTGCCGTTGATGTGCCCTTTCCCGGAAAGGGAGAATGAGGCGGAGGCGTTGAAACTTGTGAGCCTGGCCAATCCCTGTCCTTGCGATACCGCGAACCGTTCAACCCTGTTTCCGCGCTCATCGATGCCGTATGGGTCGAATCCGGCACTTGCATTGATGGAGACTTTGTTGAACAGGGAAGTGGACATTGTCATTGAGACGGTCTGCATCTTGTAATGCTCGCTCAGGAAATTGTATCCGGTGTTGATGTTGAACTGGTCGATGAGCTTGACCTTTTTGCTTCCTCTTCCGGTGGTGTCCGCATAGTCCCGCACCTTGGCTTCCAGGTTGTTGCCGATATTGATGGTCATACTTGCCGCCTGCTTTCCGCTGGTTGGGACGGAGACGAGCTGACCGCTGTAGATGTTGTAGTCGTATGTCTTTTCGGTTCCGGAGGCGTCCGTGTAATGGAGCGTCCGGTATCCGTTGGACCGCGTATTGAGGTTAGGGATGTAACTTACTGACATGGACGGAGATATGACGTGGCGTATAGCCTGCAGCCTGCGATGCTTGCCGAAATTGAGCGTCCCGTAAATTCTGGTGCTCGCCGAAGCTCCGAACGAGTAATTCTGGTAGATGCCGAGCCGGCTGAACTGATGCGTCTGCGTGGATTCAAGCTTGTCGGTCTCCTCGTTATACGTCCAGTCCGTGGCCCTGAAATACCAGTTCTGGCCGTAGGAAACACTTGGCGAGATGCTTATGTACTTGAAAAGCTGGAATGTAGGCAGACCTATCGTGAAGTCGTGCTTCATGCCGTTCTTGAACTTGTCAAGGAGATTTTCCTTTCCGAACTCGGAAGACTTGAAACTGATCTGGTTGTCCAGAGAAGAACGGTAGGCAAATGAAATCTTCTCGTATATTTTCTCCTTTCCGACTCTTTCCTTGCGTTTGAAAGGATAGAAGGTGCTGACTGATATTGACAGGTTCGGCAGCGTGAACGTGTAAGAAGAGTCGCAGGAGCTCTGGCTGTGCCTGGCATTGAGGCTTATGCTTACCTTGCCTCCCCATGTTTTGGAATAGGATATGGTGGAACTCGCCTGATTCTGGAGCGCGTTGTTTATGCTGGTGGAGTTGTATCTGTTGTTGGACGGGCTCTTGAGGTCCACTGATGCCCTGAATGTCGTCCCCGGGCGTGCTTTTGAATCCTGGGAATGATCCCAACGTATTCCGAAGTTGGTCATTTTACGGAATTCCGGAGTACCCTTTTCTCCGGTCTGGTCATTGGAGTAGGTGATATTGAACCCTCCGTTGAATTTGTATTTGACGTTGTATCTGGAACTTACGTTGATTGCCCACGATCCAAGGGTGTAGTAGTCTCCGGTCACCTGCAGGTCGAGATGGTCCCCGAATACGAAATACATACCCAGACCGCGCATGTAGAATCCTCGGGCCTGTTCTTCACCGAAGGTCGGCATCAGCATTCCGGTAGCCCGCTCCGGCTTCTTGGGAATGAACCCGAACGGCAGCCCGATGAACGGTAGTTTGACGTCCTCCAGTACAAGGTATGAAGGGCCTATGATGGTCTTCTGACTTGGGTTCTGCACCAGTTTGGCAGAGGTTAGGGCGAGGTAGTAATGCGGATGGTCGGCGTCGCAGACCGTGTATTTGCCATGCTTTATATTGATGGACCTGTCATCCATCATCTTGATATTCTGTCCGTGGAGAATGCCGTCGTTCTCGGAAGTTATCATATTGTTGATGAAGGCCTTTCGGGTGTCGAAGTTATAATTCAGGCTCTCCATCTCGTATGATTTCCCGGATTGTGTCATTTTCGGCCTGCCGACCCAGGACATTTTGGTGGAATCATAATTGCCTCTTGCAAACACGGTACGGGTCTTCATATCATACTCCATGTAGTCTGCCGTCAGTTCCATGTCCTGGTACTTGACCTTCACGTCACCGTAATAATACAGCTTGGTGTTGCCGGTCAGCGGATCTCTGGCCTGGACTACACTGTCCCTGGCATCAGAGAATGCAGGATTCTCAAGGGAGCTGTTACGGAGCATTGACAGCGAATCGGCCTTTCTGATGGAATCGGCATGGAATATGGAATCTCTTCGCGCCAGCGTCAATGAATCGGGAGCTACGACTTTCTTCTCTACCCTTATGCCGTAGCCGCCGGACCCCCTCTTGGAACCGCGCCTGTTCTGAGCTCCCGCCGTAAAATCTGCCAAGAGAAGGCAAAGAATCAGAAAAAAAGAAATAATATGAATGTCTTTCCTCAAACGAAAGTTTTTACTAAATTTGCAATAATCTACAAATGTAATACATAAATTTGAAACGCACAATTTGTATAGCCCTGGCAATATTTCTTTCCGTCATCTCGCTGTTTGCTGACGGTACAGGCTTGCATGTTGTGGTAATCGATGCCGGTCACGGCGGAAAGGATCCG
>HF986336.1:19244-19557 GCA_000432655.1 Bacteroides sp. CAG:1060 | reverse complement strand
ATAAAAAGACCTACGAGAAGTCCATCGTTCTGGATATTGCGCAGAATCTTTCGGAGCGCATCCGTAAGGCATATCCCGACGTTAAAGTCGTGATGACCAGGTCTTCAGACAAGTACGTCACCTTGAACGACCGGGCGGAAATAGCCAATAAGGCAGATGCGGACCTTTTTATCTCGATACATATCAACTCGAGCGCAAAGAATTCCCCTAATGGCTATTCGGTGCATATTCTGGGCCAGTCGTCCGATACCAACAAGGACTTATTCGCATATAATATGGATGTCTGCAGGCGGGAGAATTCCGTGGTAACCCT
>HF986336.1:7037-19231 GCA_000432655.1 Bacteroides sp. CAG:1060 | reverse complement strand
ATAACCCTTGAAGATGACTATACCACCAAGTATCAGGGATTCGATCCTTCCGATCCGGAGTCTTTCATATTCATGACGCTTATGCAGAATTCATATCTTGAGCAAAGTATGAAATTCGCCCAGGTGATAAGCCGGAGTCTCAAGGGCGGCCCCATAAAGGCCGACAGGGGAATATGGCAGAATCCATATTATGTACTTTGGATAACCTCGATGCCGGCGGTGCTCGTGGAACTTGGATTCATATCCAATCCGACAGACCTGTCGATACTTCGTCGCAGTTCCGCCAGGGAAGAACTCGGTCTTCGCCTTTTCAATGCCTTCGTAGAATATAAACAGTCATTTGACGAGAGCATCAGAAGTGACGCTCCGTCCGAGCAGGCGGCCAAAGACAGCCTGTCGGCTCCCGTGACGTCTGCGAAAAATCCGGATGTGGTGCCTTCTGATACCTCTTTATATGCAATACAGGCGTTGGTGTCTTCCCGCCGTCTGGCTTCAAGTGATCCTGTCTTCAAAGGTTATGAAGTGATTTGTCTTCCGGTAGGCAATTTGTTCAAATATTTTTTGTGTCCTGCAAATGACCTTGACAAGGTCTCAAGACAACTCAAAGATGTGCGCAAGTATTTCAGTGATGCTTTTCTCGTGAAAATTGACGGCGAAGCCGTGCAGGCTGTGAAAAATTAATGTGCATTTAAACGATTCCGGTGCCATTTATTATTTTAGAATCTTTATAAATTGTAATCATGCTAATGGATAATGGTTTAGAGGTATTAGTGTTATGTAATTTATTGATATACAGATATTTAGGAACGAATCGTTTAATGATTGCCCAAACGTATTTACGATAAATAAAGTTAAAAAACAATAGCATTCCGAATTTTTTTTCAATTATTTATCACCAACTTTGCAAAGCAGTTCAGACGGAGCATTTTCCGCTCGAATTAATTCACAAAACAAAGTATATAATGGAAAAACAGGAATCATATGCTGCAGTATGGGATGATTGTCTGCAAGTGATTAAGCAGGTGATAGAACCACAGCAGTTCTCGACTTGGTTCGAGCCGATACGTCCTGTTTCCCTGGAAGGGTCTGTCCTCACTATCGCAGTTCCGTCTGACTTTTTCCGTGAGTATATTGAAGAGGCATATCTTGATGTGCTGAAGATGACTCTTAAGAGAGTGATCGGTACGGGTGCCAAGCTGGTGTATAATATCCGTCCGGTCAAGGTCAGGACTATCAACGTTCCCGGACAGGAAGTTTTGACTCCGGTCAATCCTTCTGTCATGGTTGCATCCACACCATCGGACAAGCCAAGTCCGTTTGTATATCCCGGAATTCATAAGGTAAAGATAGATCCGAGACTCAATCCGTCATATTGTTTTGCCAATCTGGTGGAAGGGGAGTGCAACAAGCTTGGTATAAGTGCCGGAATCAATATTACTGCAGCTCCTGGAAAGACCGCCTTCAATCCTCTTTTTATTTTCGGAGGATCAGGTCTTGGCAAGACTCACCTTGCTCAGGCCATTGGTATCGCCATCAAGGAGAAATATCCGGATCTTGTCGTGCTTTACGTTACGAGCAACGAATTCAAGAACCAATACGTCACGGCGACTACGGTACTCAACAAGGTTACCGATTTCTTTGCCTATTACATGAAGGTGGATGTTCTCATCGTCGATGATATACAGGAACTTATGGGCGCTGGAAGTCAGAATGCCATGTTCAATATTTTCAATCATCTTCATCAGAACTGCAAGCAGCTCATTTTTACCTCCGACCGTGCACCCGTAGAGTTGCAGAATTTCGAGGAGAGGCTGCTGTCACGCTTCAAGTGGGGATTGTCCGTGCCGCTGGGACGGCCTGATTTCCAGACGAGACTTCGCATGCTTAAAATGAAGGCGGAGCATGAGGCCATAATCATCCCGGACAATGTGCTTGAATATATTGCTTCCAAGGTCAGGACCAATTTCCGTGAGCTCGAGGGGACGTTGGTGTCTCTTATAGCCTATTCGTCCGTCGAACGCAACAAGTCTCTTCTCGAGCTTGCCGAGAGCATTACGGAGACGATTGTCGGGGAAGCCAAGACCGAGGTGACGATAGACAAGGTACAGAAAACCGTGTGCGAGTATTTCAATATCACCCGCAACGACCTGCTTTCCAAGTCGCGCAAACGCCAGATAGTTCAGGCCAGACAGATAGCCATGTACTTGAGCCGTAGTCTGATAGTGAACTGTTCGCTGGCTACCATCGGGGCGGAGATAGGAGGAAAGGACCATGCTACGGTGCTTCACTCTTGTATGACCGTGTCCGATCTGATGTCCACCGATAAGGTGTTCCGGAAGTATGTGACCGATATTGAAGCAGCTCTTTTGCCTGCAGAAAGATAGTTTTGCCATGTTTAAGATAGCTCCATCCATTCTTGCCGCTGATTTTCTCCATCTCGAAAAAGATATTGAGCTGGTGAACAGATGCGGTGACATCATTCATCTTGACGTAATGGATGGCACTCTTGTGCCGAATATCTCGTTCGGGTTCTCTGTCATAGATCAGTTGCATAAAGTGGCGGTTGCTCCCATGGATGCTCACTTGATGGTGGTTCATCCGGAGCGATGGTTCAAGAAACTGTCTGAAGACAAAGTTCAGATGTGCTCATTCCATTATGAGGCGGCCGGTGCAGATACATCCCAGTATATTGCTCAGATAAAGTCCCTTGGCATGAAGGCCGGGGTGGCGATAAATCCTGACATCCCTGTCGAGAAGCTGTTTCCTTACATAGGAGAGGCGGACTATTTCCTGCTGATGTCGGTATTTGCCGGCTTTGGCGGACAGAAGTTCATATATGAGTCACTTGACAGGGCGTCATGCCTGAAGTCCGAGATATCCAGAAGGGGAGCGGAAGCTCTCATTGAGATGGATGGCGGCATCAATATGACCACGGTCAAATGCGCAAGAGAGGCCGGAGTCAATATAGCCGTAGCGGGAAGTTCGGTGTATGGTGCGGAAGATCCGGAAGCTGCTATCGCTGCTCTTCGGGAAGCTTGAACATATACTTTCTGAACTCCGAATCAAGGTCGGCACGACCTTTTTCCGTGCGCAGTTGAGTGTATCTTGACGCGATGAATGCCGCCAGGGCGGCAAGTTCTTCCTCCAGGTCGTATGTTTTCCCAGTGAGCTGCTTCATGGAAACGGGATTTGGAATATATTCCGGCCACTGAGTTTCGTTGACGTCAAGTCCTATTCCCACAATGCTCTCTGAGATTCTGTCATGGTCCAGAATGTTCTCTATCAGGATACCGCATATCTTCTTGTCGGCTACCCAGATGTCGTTTGGCCATTTGATGCGTGCACTGATGCCGTTGTCAAGAAGGTAATCTCTTATTCCGAGCGTGACCATCTCCGTAATAAGGAGCATGTCCCGGGTCTTGAGTTCGCTGCGGTCGTTCTCTGAGAAACGGAAAAGCATGCTGAACAGCAGGTTTGTCCGAGGGCTGGAATACCATGTATGGGTGCCTTGTCCGCGACCTGCAGTCTGCTCCTGCGTGGCAATCAGTGACAAATTGTCAAGCGTGGCAATCCGTCTGCGAATCTCGCTGTTGGTCGAATCTACGCATTCCATCCACAATATGTTCATTATTTCTCGGAGTGGTTCCATTTTTGTTGTATATTTGTTCTGCAAATTTAAGTAAGATGGCTCAAAAACCCAAGAATAAAAAAAACGGAGAGAGGATTATAAGAATTAATCTCTCTTCCATTCTTTACATTGCACTGCTGATTTTTATCGGCTGGATGTTGTTCAACAATTCCGGCGTCCCGGCCAAGAAGGTCGAGTGGGCGCAAGTGCAGCAGATGGTGCTTGACGGAGATGTCAAGGATATACATTTTGTAAGAAACGAATATAAGGGCGAGATTACTATGCGCCCTGACAGGCTCTCGAAGTATTCTTCACTTTTCCCTGAGGGGAAATTCCCGAAGAGTTCCCCTCAGATGTATTTTCTTACCTCATCCAGATTTGATCCGGAGACGGAATTCGGTGCTTTGAACGAGCAGCTGCCACAGGACGATCGTGTGGTAATATACATGGAGAACAGGACCAATATCTGGGGTAATGTGTTCGAGTGGGTATTCCCTCTGTTCATACTCTTCTTCCTGTACTTCTTTATGGTACGTTCGATGTCACGGCAGATGGGCGGAGGCAATGGAAACGGTGGCGGCATGAATCCTTTCAATGTAGGAAAGGCTACCGGCAAGCTTACCGATAAGGACATGGTCAATGTGACTTTCAAGGATGTGGCTGGTCTTTATGGTGCCAAGGAAGAAGTCATGGAGATAGTGGATTTCCTGAAGAATCCTGAGAAATATACTGCCCTTGGAGGAAAGATTCCAAAGGGAGCACTGCTTGTGGGTCCTCCGGGTACCGGTAAGACATTGCTTGCAAAGGCCGTTGCCGGGGAGGCTAACGTGCCGTTCTTCAGCATAAGCGGATCCGATTTTGTGGAAATGTTTGTGGGTGTGGGTGCAAGCAGGGTGCGCGATCTTTTTGCACAAGCCAAGGAAAAGGCACCATGTATCGTGTTTATAGATGAGATTGACGCTGTGGGACGTGCAAGAGGCAAGAATGTGGGCTTCTCTTCCAATGATGAGCGGGAGAATACGCTGAATCAGCTTCTTACGGAAATGGACGGATTCGGGACCAATAGCGGCGTGATAGTGCTGGCAGCAACCAACAGGGCGGACATTTTGGACAAGGCTCTGATGCGTGCAGGTCGTTTTGACCGTCAGATTCACGTGACTTTGCCGGATCTCAATGAGCGTAAGGAAATATTCCTTGTGCACACCAAGAAACTCAAGCTCGCCAAGGACTTCGATATTGAAGCCATTGCAAAGCACACCCCGGGCTTTTCCGGAGCGGATATCGCCAATATATGTAATGAAGCTGCCCTGACGGCTGCGCGTAAGGGGAAGAAAGCCATTGATAATGTGGACTTCACAGATGCAGTGGACAGGGTTGTCGGAGGAATCGAACGTAAGAAGACCATCATGTCTCCTGACGAGAAGAAACTCACTGCCTATCATGAGGCCGGGCATGCTGTAGCCGGCTGGCTTCTTCCAGGTTGTGATCCTGTACTGAAGGTTTCCATAATCCCGCGCGGACAGGCTCTCGGTCTCACCTGGAGTCTTCCTGACGAGAAAGTCATGATGTCAAAATCGGATATGATGGACGAGATGTGCTGTCTGGTCGGCGGTAGGGTGGCAGAAGAGATAATCAACGACGGAGTGCCGTGCACCGGTGCCCTGAATGATTTCGAGCGTCTCACCAAGATGGCGTATGCGATGGTTACATATTATGGAATGAGCGAAAAGGTGGGTAATCTGTCGTTCTACAATGCCAATGGCGGCGGATATGACCTTACCAAGCCATATAGTGAGAAGACCGCCGAACTCATTGACAAGGAAGCCAAGTCCATTGTGGATGAAGTGACTTCACGTACGAAGAAAATTCTTCTTGAGAATTGGGCCGGACTTGAGAGACTTGCCACTCAGTTGATTGACAAGGAAGTTATCATGGCTGACGATATAGAGGCTATTTTCGGTCCGAAAGCCGGCAAACACGGCGAGGACAGGCTCAAGTCGGACGAGCCTCAGGCTGCCACACAGAATGACACTGAAAATAAGGAAAATGAATAATTTTTTGTTAAGAACCATCACCGGCATCGTATTCTTGCTGGTGATGGTATTCGGATTGATATGGGACAGGGCAATTTTTGGTGCTCTGTTCCTGTTTATTTTGTATTTCGCTCTGAATGAGTTTTATACTATCACTCTGCAGGGAAGATTCAAGTTACAGCAAAAGCTCGGAATGCTCACCGCGGCAACGGCTTTCGTAACTGTGGCGGCGCATTGCTTCTACGGGGTGGACGCCCGGTTTATATGCTTGTTGCTTCTGCCGATGCTTCTGATTCCGGTAACTGCTGTTTTCCTTGGAGTAAGGGAGGATTTTCAGGATATCGCTCTTGTGTATGCGGGACTTCTGTATATAGCGCTTCCTATTTCGCTTTCGCCCTTTATAATGATGGACGGGCCCGTGTTTGACGGATGGCTGATGCTTTCGTTTTTCATCGTCATCTGGATGTCTGATGTGGGTGCGTATTGCTTGGGGTCGCTGTTTGGACAGAGAGAGGGCGCTGCCAGACTGGCACCATCCATTTCTCCCAAGAAGTCGTGGGTTGGATTTTGGAGCGGTCTCGTGTTTGCCGTGATTACGGCGGTTGTCCTCCACTATCTGACATGGTTCCCGTTCCCGCTGGTTCATTGCATCGTTCTGGGCGTGCTTTTGTCAGTGTTTGGTGTGTGCGGGGATTTGTTTGAATCTCAATGGAAAAGGCTTTTCAATGTCAAGGATTCCGGAAAGATAATACCTGGCCATGGTGGGATGCTTGACCGATTTGACAGTAGTTTGATGGCAATTCCTGCAGCTGCGCTGTATCTTTTAATTTTTGGTTTGTTATGAGAATAGATAAAAATTCCCGCGGCACATTGGCTCTGGTCTTCGGATTCAGCGCGCTGGTGTCGGCAGCATTGATAATATTTGTGAAGATTCCGTGGATTGTGTATCCGGTGGTGGCGCTGATGCTGTGGTTCTGTATATGGCAGCTCGCGTTTTTCCGTATTCCGGAAAGGGAGCGCAAAGGGTCGGATACGATAGTGACGTCGGTAGCGGACGGCAGGGTGGTGATCATTGAAAAAACGTACGAGAAAGAATACCTCAAGCAGGAGTGTATCCAACTGTCAGTGTATATGAATTTTTTCGATGTTCACGCTAATTTCTGGCCGGTGGATGGCAGTATCGACTATTATAAGTATTATCCGGGGGAGCATTTTTTCGCTTCCAAACCCAAGGCTTCGGAAGAAAACGAGCACAGTTGTGTCGGAATCGTGACGCCTTCCGGGCAGAAAGTGTTCTTCAAGCAGATAGCCGGCGGCTTTGCGCGTCGCATTGTATGTTACGGCAAGTCGCACACTGATGCTCGAAGCGGAGAACAGTGCGGTATCATAAAGTTCGGCTCACGTATCGACATGTTCCTGCCTCTTGACGCTGACATAAAAGTGCAGGTAGGGGACTATGTCAGAGCGTGTGAGACAGTCCTCGCCGAATTGTCAGAATAGTATTTGTGAGGGATTCTACCTCTTGGTGGTGATAAGGATAACTCCGTTGGCAGCTTTGATGCCATAGATGGAGGCTGAAGCCGCATCTTTGAGCACATCCACGCTTTCTACCACATTGGGATCCAGTCCGCTAACATCTTCGACTTCCAGACCGTCCACCAGGACCAAAGCGTAGCCTTCAGAGCGGTTGGTCTGGCCGCCTCTTACGCGAAAGTGCGTGCCGATGATTTCCACTCCCGGCACCTTTCCTTCTATGTATTGGTAGATGTTGGAATAAGACGTGTGCTTAGGCATCTTAAGGGTTGACACTGCGCTGTTGTTGTCATCTTTGGTTGTCTTGCCGTAACCGATATTCAACTCTTCATCTCCCGGATTACCAATCCCGGAAGATTTGTATGAGGTTCCGCAAGAAGTAGCGACCATGGCTGCCACTGCTGTCAAAATGAGCAATCTTTTCATAATAAAATCGTTTATGTGTTCAAGGGCCCAATATACATAAAATATAATTTCTGTCAAATTTTTTTTGGGGCCGGCAAATAAAACGCTGCTTTTGCAGGTTTATTGAAAAATAATTTTGTGGATAGAGGAAAAAGGCGTATATTTGTATTCCCTAACGGTGCGTTGGCCGAGCGGTTAGGCGCAGGTCTGCAAAACCTGTCACAGTGGTTCGATTCCGCTACGCACCTCCGAAATGCCCTTCAGATAGCTGAGGGGCATTTGTTTTATCTGTGGGGGCATAATTATGCAGAATAGATGGCGAGTGGCTTTTGGTGGCATCGAGGCTCGTTCGGGAGGTGTTGAGTAGCTTTGGGGTTTAGCTGCGAAGATTCCGTGGTGTTGAGTAGCTTTGGGGAGGCATTGCAAACTTTTTGACTGTGATTTTCTTGCTCGCGGCAGCATTCCGGGCTGCGCTTTGCGCAATGGTCTCCTCTTTTCAGGCAGTTTGAGGAATTCGGCGCAGGCAAGGTCTTTCTCCTTTTTGCCGATGTAGCATTCGGTACCAGAAACCCCCTCCTACGGTACGGAATTGACGCTCGGTGCTCAAAACAGTCTCCTGGGGTACGCGACGCGTTTTCTGAAGCCCTCCGTGCTTAAAACAGGCTTCTGGGGTACGGAATGAACTGCTGGGATACTGGCGCCCTGCGGAACTACCTCGCGGAAGGAACTGCGAACGATGCCGAAGTGACCACGTGCATTCCGGACTACATCTCAGTCTGTGGCCTGGATCTTCAATCCTACCAAGATCTACGCCCGCTGCATCCTGCTGGATACGAGAACCGGATACCGGAGTCAGTATCTCGCGGTATCCGGCATACTTGACTTGTAGTCGGATTATTTCTTCACATAGGCTGGGGGCCCCTAGGCTGTGGCCCTGCCGATGCCGGTTTTCTCGATGTATCCGGCGGCAAGGAGGTATGCCAGGGTGCGCTCGATGGTGGTGAGGCTGATGTCCGGGCAGGCCTGGGAGATATCCTTCTTGGTTATCTTGCCCGGAGTGCGCTCAATGATGGCCTTGATCCGCTCCGGTTTGGACACCTTACGATAGCGTAGGTGCTCCACTCGGTCTTCAAACTCGTTGTAAGCTTTGACCACGACCCCTAGCATATACTTGAGGAAGGGAAGATAATTGTTCACGTCTTCGTGCCAATTCTGGGAACTGGCCTGGAGAGCCTCGTAGTAGGAGTCCTTGCTCTTCTCGATGAGCATCTCGATACTGATGTACTTGCCCACGATGAATCCTGCGCGGTACAGGAGAAGGAGCGTCAGGAGGCGGCTCATACGGCCGTTACCGTCATTGAAGGGGTGGATGCAGAGGAAGTCCAGGATGAATATCGGCATCAGAAGAAGCGGATCGTAGGTGCCGGCCTCGATGGCCTCGTTGTATCTGGTGCAGAGGTTCAGCATGGTATCTGCCGTTTGAAAGGCTGGGACCGGACGGAAGCGGACGGTTTCAGTGCCGTCTGCGAGTTTTTCCGCAATGATGTTGTCAGAGTTCTTGTAAGTGCCACCCACTGCGCTGCTGCTGAAGGAATAGAGATCTCGGTGCAACTGAAGGATGTTATTAGGTCGCGGAGCTATGTACTCGTAGGATTCGTGGATGGTTGCCAGCACGTCACGATAGCCGGAGATTTCCTCTTCATTGCGGTTACGGGGTTTCACTTTTTCCTGGACTATGGCCTTCAGGCGTTCGTCGGTTGTATAGATGCCCTCGATGCGGTTGGATGCGTCGGTACTCTGGATCTTGGCGACCTCCAGTAAAGCTGTGAGGATATCCGGCTCTGCTTCGATGAAGAGTTCCTGACGTCCCCGACACTCGTGGAGCCGGGTCAGCAGGGCAACGACCTCCGGAGTGAGTAGATATTTCGGGCGGTTTATGAAATCAAATTCGTGCATAGCGCGTTCTGTTTACTGGGCAAATATAGTGTTTTTCTACCTCAAAAACGAATTATCTGCATCAAATTTTGCAAAATGATGCAGAAAACAACCCGAATGAGGCAGATTACTTGAAGTAGTCGTATCTGTCGGTGAAGCTTCTCGACGACCTTGAGATTGTCGGCCTTGATGTACTTCTTCAGCATCGCCTGGGAGCTGGGCAGTCCAGATACCCACCATAAAGATATCTCGCCCCTGCTATGTCCGTGCAGGGATGTTGCGGATAGAGAAATTTTGCTTAATTTCACAAATAAAACCACTTTTATGAATAAAAACGCTCTCTATTACGTTGCTTCTGCCTTGTGGGGCATTCCCGGGGTTATCATAAGCGTCAAGGGTGTAAAGGCCTATATGCTTATGCCGGCGCATAGTCTTTGGTGGCTTATGCTTATCACCGTATTCGTTCTGGCATGTTTCTTTTTCATGTTTCGCGGAGCCGTTGACAAGTATTCCGCCCTTATCGCCGCTCAACCGCAAAAAACGAGTCTCTGGCACACATTTCCTCTCAGAGGGTGGGTCCTTATCATATTTATGCTATGCCTTGGCATCTCCCTTAAGTTTATTCCCGGACTGCCGATGGAGTTCACGGCGTCTTTCTATTCCGGACTTGGCCCAATGCTTCTTTTCGCTGCCTTCAGGTTCATGTTCAATCATCTGAAAAATCGTTGAATTAGCGCATTGTGCTATTTGTAAAATAGCCCGAATAGTCGTATCTTCGCGGAAAATTTCACTCAAAAAATGAAAAAAAGTTTATTAATGACATTCGGCATCTGTGCCGCTATATTCGGAGTTTCTTGCAACAAGCAGTCTACTCCGGTTGAAAGATTGGATATCAACTGTAGCGAGCTCGCAAGCTGCATCGGGACAGATTTTGATGCGTTTGTAAGGGCAAACGAAAAGTATCAGGACGAGATTGATGCGGAAGAAGGTACCGTTTCTTTCAATGCTGTTCTCAAGATCTCGGAAAGCACATATGACATGGAATTGACGGTCAATTCCGATAAGCATGGCATGATAATAAGTTTTGATGCCAGCCTTGAGGACGAAACAAAGTCAAGAGAGCTGTGGGACTATTTTATGGGTCACACGGACGATTTGAAGCTTGGTACGTTCTTCGGAACAAAATTCAATGGTAAGATAGGAGGTGGGTTGAAGCAGACGATAGAGGAGACTATCAGCCTTGTAGCCGAGAAAGGCACAGATGATAGTGTAGTATGCCCTATTTTCAATTTTGCCCCGGAGCGCGTTTATCTTGTACCTGGTCTTTATGACGAAGAGTTTGTTCTCAGCATTCTCAGAAGCTGGTATGATCTTGACTATGCTGATGCATCAGCGATGATCGGTGCAGACTGCACTACATTTGCTTCTCAAAACTATATTCTTGGTAACAAGCTTTCAGCCTGGGGTACCAATTATATATATTTTGATTATGTGAAAGATCCGGCCGGCAATATTTTCCACATGGATGTAAACGCTGATACCGAATTCAAGAATATCACCGGAATGAAAGCCACCCTTAACTACGAGTATTACAATGACAAGGCTAAGGAATTGGCCATCTGGAAAAGCTATGCAAGCGGAGACGCTGCCCTTGGCCTTGGTACATTCTCAAAGGCATACACGGCATCATTCGGAACAGCTCAGGGCGAGTTCAAGAGCCAGCAGGACGCAATTGACTATGTTGAGAAGAACGGTCGTCCTGGAGGATTTGATTCAGACATCGTAGTCTGCTACGAGAACGGCGGACATACCATCACGGTGACACTCAAGTCGCTCTATATGTATGTAGAAGTAAAATAACTTGTAATAGAAAGTTATATTCAAGGGACCGGCATAAAAAACCGGTCCTTTTTTATGCACTGACGAAATCCTTGCCCGCCCACTTCATGCTTTTCCATCTCTTGACAAACACGAAGCCGCGTATGTTTTCGTCCAGAAGGAATGCCACCCACATCGCGACAAGTCCAAGTCCGAGATGAATGCCGAGAAACCAGCTTCCGAATACCGCGACGGTCCACATGACTACGATTCCGAGTGCTACCGGGAAGTAGATGTCCCCGGCACTGCGAAGGGCATTGACTGCGAACATATTTATTGCCCGGCCGATTTCCAGTACCACGTCCACGAACAGAATAATGGAGCCGGTCCGGATTATCCAAGGGTCCGAAGTCAGGAAAGACAATATGGCTTTTCCGGCGCATGCCGTTATCAATGAAAGACTTACTGATACGCCTACGGAGCAGATCATCACCCTCTTGCCAAGGGCAAATGCTGCTTTTGTCTTGCGCATTCCTACAAGATGACCTATGCAGATGGCGCCGCTCTGTGCCATGGCAATACCGAATATGTAAGTGAACATCACGATATTCACACAGTATGTCCTGGTAGCGAGCGCCTGGTCACTGATCATATTGATAAAATAAGATATTACCACCTGACTCAGGCTGTATGACATCTGTTCGCCTGCGGAAGGTATGCCGATTTTGAGAAGGTTCCGAAGTTCCTGCCACGGGAACGGCTTGAACAGCGATTTAGGAAATGACGGGATGTGCTTTTTCTTCAGGATAATGAAAAGAAGCACTACTGATACCAGTCGGCAG
>HF986336.1:0-6964 GCA_000432655.1 Bacteroides sp. CAG:1060 | reverse complement strand
CGAGTTCCGGCATGCCGAATTTACCGAAAATGAGGCTGTAGTTGCCCAGAATGTTCAATATATTGACCAGAACGGACACATACATAGGGTACTTGGCTTTGTCGGCGCTTCTCAGTGCCGCAGATATGGACAAGGATAGAGCCTGAAGAAAGGCGAATGAGCCTACTATCTTCATATACGGCAGTCCGTATGGCATGAGGCTGTCCCGCATTCCCATCAGATTCAGAAGATTCCCGGCGAATCCATACAGACAGGCGCTGATGGCGAGTCCGGATACCAGGTTGAAGAGCAGGGAAATACCCACGACCTGGATTACTTTGTCCCGTTTGCCGGCACCAATGTACTGGGAGCACAATATGGATGTTCCCAGGGAAATGACCTCGAAGAGGATGAATATCAGGTTCAGAAGCTGGTTTACCAATCCCACGGCGGCCACACTGCTGTCAGAATGCCTGCTCAGCATAAAGGTGTCCACCGTACCCAACATCATGACAAGGAATGTCTCAATGAATATCGGAAATGCCAGAGAAGCAAGCTGCTTGCTTAATGATCCGTATCGTATTTTGTGTCGCATGGAAATTGAGCGTCATAATTGGAGTCCCAGTCGCGATAATACTGCATCTGTGGATCCTCAAAAAGCTGCATTTGTTCTGATGTGTCGTGCGTGAGCCCGGATACGCCAAGGCCAATTTGACGGACAGGGGAGACTCCGTCCCATATCAGGGAAATAAGTCTGCGGGCTTCGTTGAGAATCAAGGCCGTGACATCAGTCGGCTTGGTAATCTTGCCCTGCTTCTGGGATATGCTGAAATCAGGATATTTGATAAAGACTGATACGCATGAAGCCCTGAATCCGTTGCGCCTGAGCCGGTGGGCTACAATGCAGGCGACATTGAAAAGGGCTCTGTCAAGTTGCTTCGGAGAGGAGATGTCTTTCTCGAAGGTGCGTTCGGCACTGATGCTTTTGGCCTCCTGCGCTTCGGTTTCCACCGGGGACGGGTCGCGCCCGTTGGCATTCTCGTAGATCTGCTCCGCGAAACTGGATCCCACCAGACGAATCAGTTTTCCTTTGGAAGTATGCGCAAGGTCTCCTATGGTATATATCCCGTATGCGGTGAGCCTGGCTTTGGTCTTGCGTCCTATCCACAGGAGCTCTCCCACAGGCAAAGGCCACATTTTTGACGGCACCTCATAGCTCCACAGAGTATGCACCTTATCCGGCTTCTCGAAATCCGAGGCCATTTTGGCCAGAAGCTTGTTGGAGCCGATCCCTATGTTGACAGTGAATCCAAGTTTGGAATGGATCTCATCCTTAAGTTTTGTGGCCACATCCACCGGGTCTTTCTTATAGAGTCTGAGAGTCATGTCGATGAAGCACTCATCGATGGAAAACTTCTGAAGCACGGGGGAGTAGGAGCGGCATATTTCCATAAAGCCTTCGGAACACTCCCTGTACCACTCCCAATCTCCCGGGACAATGACAAGTTCCGGGCAGGTTCGCAGTGCCATGCCTATTGGCTGGGCTGTTTTTATTCCGAGTTTCTTGGCAGGAAGGGAAGCCGCTGTCACGATACTTCGGCGATCGGAAGGGTCTCCGGATACAACCGAAGGGACGAGCCTGATATCAGGCCCGCCCTCAGACAATATTTTAACTGCCGCCCAACTCAAAAAAGCAGAGTTGACATCTATGTGGAAAATTACCCTTTTGAAAGGCATAAGACTATTTGTACTCGTCCCAGCTCTTGATTCCGATTTCGTCTTCGTCTACCTTGCAGAGAGCCTTGATATAGGCAGTGGCAAGCCGGCTGTTGGTGATAAGCGGAATGTTGAAGTCAATGGAAGCGCGCCGCATTTTATAACCGTTACTCAATTCGTTGTGAGTGAAATTCTTAGGAATATTGATTACAAGATCTACTTTATGTCCTCTGATGAGATCCAACGCTGAAGGGTAATCTTCGTTTGCAATCTCATAAGGCCAAAGCGCGCGTTCGGCTGATACCCCGTTCTCGTTCAAGTAGCGGCATGTTCCTTCCGTAGCGTAGATTTTGATACCCTTGCCCGAAAGAAGACGGCAAGCCTCGAGTATGTCCGCTTTCTGGCGGGCGTTTCCGGACGAAATAAGCACGGATTTCTTAGGGATTCTATGACCCACAGAAAGCATGGCCTTGAGAAGTGCCTCATCGAGGTTGTCTCCTATACATCCTACTTCTCCGGTGGAAGACATGTCCACGCCGAGTACAGGATCTGCCTGATTGAGTCGCGAGAACGAGAACTGCGAGCATTTCACACCTACATACTCGAGCTCGAAAGGATCAATTCCCACCGGTTCCGGATGCTCCGAGAGCATACATTTGGTGGCAAGTTCGATGAAATTGACTTTGAGCACCTTGGATACGAACGGAAAACTTCTTGAGGCGCGGAGGTTACACTCGATGACCTTGATGTAGTTGTCTGTAGCCAGGAACTGGATGTTGAACGGTCCGGTTATATTGAGCTCTTTGGCAATGGCTGCAGTGGTCTTGCGGATTCTTGCGGCAGTGATGCCGTAGATTTTCTGTGGCGGGAACTGGATGGTGGCATCGCCTGAATGGACTCCCGCAAATTCGATATGCTCGGAAATAGCCGCAGCTATCACTTTGCCTCCGTCTGCAACGGCGTCGCACTCGATTTCCTTGCATCTCTGCATGAATGAGCTGATGACCACAGGATGTTCTTCTGACACCTCTACCGCCATGTCCAGGAACACTTTCAAATCTTCCTTTCCATAGCACACGTTCATGGCCGCGCCGGAGAGCACATAAGAAGGTCTTACGAGCACAGGGAAGCCCACCTCATCCACAAATTTGTTGATGTCGTCCATCGTGGTAAGCTCTCTCCAGCGAGGCTGGTCGATACCGAGCTTATCTACAATCTTCGAGAATTTGTTGCGGTCTTCCGCACGGTCAATATCAAGCGCTGAGGTGCCGAGAATTCGTATTCCGCTCTTCATAAGCGGCAGTGCGAGATTGTTCGGAATCTGGCCGCCCACACTGACTATGACTCCGTATGGATTCTCCAACTCGCAGATATCCATTACAGTCTCGTAGCTTAGCTCGTCGAAATAAAGCCTGTCGCAGACATCGTAGTCGGTGGATACGGTCTCAGGGTTGTAGTTGATCATTATTGAGCGGTAACCGCTCTTCTTTAGGGTGTTCAGCGCATTCACGCCGCACCAGTCAAACTCGACCGAACTTCCTATTCGATATGCCCCCGAGCCGAGGACAATCACGGCCTCCGGCCCGTCCCCGAAAGTGATATCGCTGCTGGTTGCATTATATGTGAGATACAGGTAGTTGGTCTGCGAAGGGAATTCGGCCGCCAGAGTATCTATCTGCTTGACGAAAGGCTTGAGATTGAGGGCCTTGCGCTTTTCCCTGACCACCAACTCCTTGATTCCGAATACACGGGCTATCTGTATGTCGGAGAAACCCTGACATTTGGCTTTCTTGAAAAGGTCAAAGGAAACTTCGTCTATGGACTTGCACTCCTTCAGTTGACGGTAGGTGGTCTCGATATTGTCGAGTTTGTTAAGGAACCACTTGTCAATCTTTGTGAGTTCATGAATCCTGTCTATGGTATATCCGCTCTGAAGCGCAGCTGCTACTGCAAATATTCGGGTGTCGGTAGGATTTTTGAGCGCATAGTCAAGGTCTTCTGCATTGTATTTGTTGCATACGAAGCCGCTGGCTCCCTGTCCTATCATGCGAAGCCCTTTCTGAATGGCTTCCTCGAAGTTGCGTCCAATAGCCATCACTTCTCCGACACTCTTCATGCTGGAGCCGATTTCGCGGGAGACACCTTTGAACTTGGCAAGGTCCCAGCGAGGAATCTTGCAGACTACATAGTCAAGGGCCGGTTCAAAGAAGGCCGGGGTTGTCTTGGTGACGGCGTTTTTCAGCTCGAAAAGTCCGTATCCAAGACCCAGTTTGGCGGCAATAAAGGCCAGAGGATAGCCGGTAGCTTTGGATGCCAGTGCGGAAGAACGGCTCAATCGGGCATTTACCTCAATTACTCTATAGTCCTCTCCGTCAGGGCTGAACGCATATTGCACATTGCATTCTCCAATGATTCCTACGTGACGCACTATATCGATGGCTGTCTTGCGAAGGAAATGGAATTCTTTGTTGGAAAGTGTCTGGGAAGGAGCGACGACGATGCTTTCTCCGGTATGGATTCCGAGCGGGTCGAAATTCTCCATATTGCAGACTGTTATGCAATTGTCATATTTGTCCCTGACTACTTCATATTCTATTTCTTTCCATCCGCGAAGGGATTTTTCCACCAGCACCTGAGGGGAGAAAGAGAATGCTTTTCCGGCTATTATGTCCAGTTCCGCCTCATTCTCACAAAATCCCGAGCCGAGTCCGCCAAGCGCGTATGCGGCGCGGATTATCACCGGATATCCGACCTGTGCTGCAGCTGCACGAGCTTCCGAGAGATTGGCAGCGGCATGGGAACGGATGGTCTTGACGCCTATCTCGTCGAGTTTCTTTACGAAAAGCTCGCGGTCTTCCGTGTCTATGATAGACTGCACCGGAGTTCCGAGGACTGAGACGCCGTTCTGCTCGAGAATGCCGCTTTTGTATAGTTCTACTCCGCAGTTAAGCGCTGTCTGACCTCCGAATGCGAGCAGGATGCCCTGCGGCTTTTCTTTCTTGATGACTTTTTCGACGAAGAAAGGAGTGACAGGAAGGAAATACACTTTGTCTGCGACTCCTTCGGATGTCTGTACGGTAGCGATGTTGGGATTGATAAGTACCGTTTCAATGCCTTCCTCGCGAAGAGCTTTGAGGGCCTGAGAGCCGCTGTAGTCAAATTCTCCGGCTTCGCCGATTTTCAGTGCTCCTGAACCGAGCACTATTACTTTCTTTATATTGCTGTCTATCATATTCTTACAAACTTGCGACAAAGTCGTCAAACATAAATTCCGTATCTACCGGGCCGCTGGAGGCTTCCGGGTGGAACTGAGCCGAGCGGAATGGCTTGCTTTTGTGTTTTATGCCCTCATTGGTACCGTCGTTCATATTTTCGAAATATGGTTCCCATTCTGGAGGGAGCGTGTTGGTATCCACGGCGAATCCGTGATTCTGGGAAGTTATGAAGCACATGTTCGTTCCGCACATTCTTACCGGCTGATTATGGCTGCGATGGCCGTATTTGAGCTTGAATGTGCTCGCCCCGGCTGCTATTGAAAGCAGCTGGTTCCCCATGCAAATACCGAAAATAGGCTTGTCTTTTTTCATTGCTTCGCGGATGTGGCCGACAGCTTCTTCGCACAGTGCCGGATTTCCCGGTCCATTGGAAATGAAGAGTCCGTCCCATTCGATGGTATTGAAATCATAATTCCAAGGGACCCTGATCACTTCGACGCCACGGTTGATAAGGCATCTGAGGATGTTATGTTTTACGCCACAATCCACCAGAACTACCTTTTTGTCACCTTTTCCGTAGCGGATGACTTCCTTGCAGCTGACTATGGCCACTTGATTGTCTTTGTTGGGATCATAATAAGGGAAATCTTCGACTTCTCCTTCAGGAACTATTTTTCCCAGCATTGCGCCCTCTTCGCGCAGCATTTTTGTAAGTTCGCGGGTATCGATTCCGAAAATTCCGGGCACTTTTTCTTCCTTTAGCCATTCGTCGAGGCTCTTGACCGCATCCCAATGGCTGAATTTCTCGCTGTAGTCAGAAATTATCAGACCTTTGACATGTATCTTTTCCGACTCGAAAGCCGTGCAGAGACCATTTCTGTCCAACGCTTCGGATGGAATACCGTAGTTGCCGATAAGTGGGTAACTCACACAAAGAATCTGGCCTGAATAAGAAGGATCCGTGAGGCTCTCCGGATAACCAACCATTGCAGTGGAGAATACCACTTCTCCGGAAGTTGCTCCGCCATAACCGAAACTCCATCCCTCCATTCTTCGCCCGTTCTGAAGAACAAGTGTCGCTTTTTTACGTGAATCTGACATATTATTAAATCCAATTAGATACTTTTTGATAGATTTCTTGCGATATTACAAAAAAAATGACGGTGGGTGGTAATGGATACCACGCAGCCGTCATTGCTATTCCACTTGTATAAGGAATGCACGCCATCTGCCGAAGCGATTCTGTGTACTTGCCGTACCTGCTCATAGATATTGTACATGTATTGTCAACTCATCAAATCTTTTGCAAAGTACGCCATTTTTTTTGAAACAATAAAGAAGTTTGCCATTATTTTCTTTCAGAATTGAAATTTATATTGAAGAACACATCCGGCTCCGCTTGTACGCCTTGCGGAACCCTTGAAATATAAGGTATATTCGGCACGAATCCAGACATGATGACGGCATCTCGTTTTCCCGCCTCCTGCCTTCATCGCGACATAAGCCGACACGTTGGCTCCTTTGCCATAGTATGCCGGGATTGAAAAATTCCCAGGAGCATTTCTCTCATACGAATAGATCCGGTCATTCCATTGTTTCACATCGAATCCCGTCATTCTGAGATAAGCCGAAAATGAGCCTGTCACCGCTGCGGTCTCAAGGTATGCCAGCCATGCAAAGGAATTGCCAAACAGCACGTTGCCCCGTACGTTCATCCGCCACATCCGGTACTGTGACAGAATATCAAGACACAGGTCCGTGCGGCAGTTGTCGTCGGCTCCGAATGCTTTTGTGACCGAGGTGCGAAATATCGGTTTCAACACCCACTCTCCGGCGGAGAATTCCTTCCCGGCGGTCAGAACAGCTTTCAGCCTTTCCTTTTTTCTGACCGGATTGGACGAATAGTCAAGGCTGAAGAATATGCCTTTCCCTTCCGCTCCAATGGCGATTCCGCTGTATTTGTTCCATCCGGGCGAGTGGTACCGTCCGTTCAGCGCAAGGCTGACCCCGTACACGGGTACCCATAGCACTCCGCCTTCCACCGCCGGGCCGCC
>HF986335.1:72490-72823 GCA_000432655.1 Bacteroides sp. CAG:1060 | reverse complement strand
TATAGTTGGGTTCAGAACCACGGTCACCGATATAAAAAGGAGCGGTATATCTGTGGCTTGTGCTGAATGCGAGTCTGTAACCAAGTCGTGAAGTAATGGTAAGACCCTTTATAGGAGTAAGGTTGGCGAACATGGTACCGTTAATGTTGAAACCTCCGTTGGAAGAATCAGTACCGTCGCGCTTTGCAAGAGGGCTACCCTCAGCATCAGAATATTTGGTATTGGCGAACCAGCCGTTCTCGTCACCGAGGAAGCGGTAAGGAACGTCAGATGTACCGGCCTGAACCTTATCCCACATACCCTTCATTGCAGAAGAGAACTCATCTACGCTCT
>HF986335.1:71703-72469 GCA_000432655.1 Bacteroides sp. CAG:1060 | reverse complement strand
TCTTCCAGTACACAGGAGTTGTAGGGTCCATGGTAAGCATTGACTCGAATGAAGAGCCGTAACCTCTCTGAGATACAGAAGAAGTTGACCACTTCTCAATAGAGTTGTTGGTACCAACCTGAAGCCACTTGAAGATATTGTAGTCAGCGTTGACCTGAGCGGTAAGACGAGTGTAAACGTCCTTGGTTCCCTTAACGACACCGTCGTTCTTTACATAGTTGAGAGAGGTGAAGAAGTGACCGTTCTTGTTACCGCCGGAGAAGGTAACTGAGTGCTGCTGGCTCCATGTAGGCTCGATATAAGCGCTGATCCAGTCAGTATCAATAACTCCGTTAGGATAGTCAGGATGCGAATAGTCAAAATCGGCGAGCTTTCTTGATACGAATTCCTTACCTTCAGAAAGGTTAAGATATTCAATCATGCCTGCACGATCCAACTGAGGACGACGGGTAAATGTCTGAAGGGTAGCCTTTCCGTTGTATGTCACGGAACCCTTTCCCTCAGAACCACTCTTGGTGGTAATGAGAACAACACCGTTACCGGCCTCAGCACCGTAAATAGCGGCAGAAGCAGCGTCCTTGAGAACCTCCATAGACTCAATCATGGAAGGATCAAGATACTGAATGCTGTTTACCTTAAGACCGTCGACAATGAGAAGAGGAGAAATGTTGCCGGAGTTGGATGAATAACCACGAACACGGATTGTAGCACCTGAACCAGGAGCTGCATCGGTCATGATGTGTACACCGGAAACCTTTCCCTGAAG
>HF986335.1:66021-71649 GCA_000432655.1 Bacteroides sp. CAG:1060 | reverse complement strand
ATCGGAAGCACGGACAGAAGCGACGGAACCGGTAAGGTCACTCTTCTTCTGAACACCGTAACCGATAACCACTGTCTCCTCAAGAACGTTGTTGGATGCCATAACGACATTGATAACGGACTGATTGCCGACTGCGATTACCTGATTGTCGTAACCGATGCAAGAGAACTCAAGAGAGACACCTGCCGGTACGGAAATCTTGTAAGTACCGTCAATGTCTGTAGTAGTACCGAGGGTGCGCTGTCCTACGACCACAACACCAGCTCCGATAACCGGCTCGCCGCCTTCATCTACTACTGTACCGCTGATATTGCGGTTCTGAGCATAGACCTGGGCGGAGCCAAGAAATGCAGCAAAAAGTATCGACAGGATACTGATCGCTTTTGAAACTTTTTTGATCATACTTAACTGTTTGAATAGTTATTAATATTGTGTTTGTTATCAAAAATGTGCTCGTCTGTATCACAGGCAAGCACAAAAGTATATAAAATCATTAAAAAATCCAAGAAACGTCTCCAAAAATCCACGAAACGTTCCAAAAAATATTAATCTTGTTCCACCTTTGACTGATTCATGTATTCCCGAGGCGTTACTCCATAAAGCTTTTTAAAGGCGGTGGAGAAATTGGACTGGCTCTCAAATCCCACCTGAGAAGCAACCTCGGCGATGGAGCATTTTCCTTCAGACAACATCTTGGCCGCCTGCGCAAGACGCGTATTGCGGATGAAGTCACTGGTGGTCTGATTGGTAAGTTCCTTGAGCTTACGATGCAGATGTACACGACTGATCCCGATCTCGGAGGCAAGCATCTCGATAGTAAGGTTCGGATTGGAAATGTTGGCATCAAGCGCTTTCATTATCCTATCCATCAGCCTGCTGTCGAGGGTATCCACTTTCACCTCAGTCAGCTTGTCATTATGAGTCTGCTTTCCGGAGAAAGTATTGCGCAGCACCCGGCGGCTCTCTACAAGATTCAGGATACGGGTCTTGAGCATATCTATGGAGAACGGCTTGGCTATATAGGCGTCCGCACCTGTTTTGAGTCCGGCGATGCGGTCCTCATCGGAAGACTTGGCAGTAAGAAGGATAATAGGGATATGATTGATATTGATATTGCTCCTTATCCGCTCGCAAAGCCGGATACCATCCATTACAGGCATCGCAACATCGCTCACGACAATGTCCGGAGCTTTCTTGAATATCGCGTCAAGCGCCTCCTGTCCATTGCCGCACTGACTCACATGAAAATCAGAAGAGAGTTCTCAGGCTATAAAATTCCTGATTCCGGCGTCATCATCGACAAGAAGGACCCTGATTCTGGTCTTAGGGGACAATGGCTTCTTTTCGTCCGGAGCCTGCACGTCCGCTATGATCGGAGACACTTCCACATGAGACTCCAACTCATATATATTCTTATCTTCCGGAAGGATGTCTTCGTCTTTTATGTGCTCACGTCCAAGAGGAAGAGTGACAACAAAGCAGCTTCCCTGCCCTTCCGGATTCTTTTCCGCATGGATTTCGCCATGGTGCAGTTCAACAAGCGAGCGGGCCAGATTCAGGCCGACACCGGCACCGCCCTTATACAATCTCTGCGCACCGCTTACCTGATAGAAGCGGTCAAAGACCTTTTCCAGCTCATCAGAAGCGATACCGATACCGTTGTCGGACACGGTAATCCGGGCATTGCCGCCCACCTTCTCAAGAATCAGACGGACTTCACCGTTTTCCGGCGTGTATTTATAGGCGTTGGAAAGAAGGTTATACAACACCTTGTCAAAATTGGTCTGGTCTATATATATATATAAGGTATCGATACCGTCATGAAGATATTTCAGATTTATATGCTTAAGACCGAACTGCTCCTCATAACTGTCAACTATTTTCTGTATGTACGGAACAATATCTGTATGTCGGAACTTGAGAACCATACCTCCCTTGTCAATCTTTCGGATATCCAGAAGCTGATTCATAAGCTGCAAAACCCTTTCGCTGTTACTGTACATGGTCTTGTAATAGCGCTGCCTGACAGGATCATTATCGACAGCCATAAGCTGCTTGAGCGGTCCAATCAGAAGAGACAGCGGATTCTTCAGTTCGTGAGAGATATTCGAGAAAAATTCAAGCTTGGACTCGTTGATCTGCTCCTGGTGCTGGTACTCTCTGATCTGCTGCTTGGCAAGATTGTGCTTTCGCTTCCACAGACAAAGGAATGTCACAAGGAGCGCCGCCAGTATGGAGTAAATAATTTTAGCGGCAGTGCCGGCCCATACCGACGGATGCACGACAACCGTAAAATCCATAGGCTCCGATGCCAGTCCGCTATCAAGGGCCCGGAACTGCAAATTATGCTTTCCAGTGGACAAACCACTGAAAGACAGACGCTTCGAACCTCGCGGAAGCGTAATCCACCTGCTGCCGTCAATGCAGTATTCATACTGCAACCTCGAAGGAGCTCCATGCTCGACAGTAGAGAGCAGCAGGGTGAAAGCATTGTCCCTGTACGAAAGCTGAACTTTCTCAGATTCATATATCGGATTATCCAAAATAGTGTATCGTCCAGATTTCATTCCGCCTCGCACGGCTTCATTACCGATATACATTCCGGTAATCCTTACTTTCCACTTTTTGGGAGAATTCACTATCTCCAAAGGATTGAACCATGTCAATCCGTCCAGTCCGCCAAACCACAAAGTGCCATCCGCATCTTTCCATGCCACATCACGATACGCTTCACCCATTCTTACTCCGTCTTCTTTCCCAAAAGACGATACAAGCACGAAATTCTTGTCAAGTTTGGAAATCCCCGACGGTGACGATACCCAGATTGAGCCGTCATCATCAGACAGCACGGAATAGACCATATTGTCAAGAAGACCGTCAACCGTGGAGTATATTTTCCTTCCGGATGCTTTGGACCAGACCATAAGTCCGTTCTCGCAGCCGAAAGCAATCACCCCGTCCGCAAGTTCACTCACGGAATTGACGATATTATCGGAAGATATGGTCTCAATGCTGTAGCTGCCGTCATCTTTGAAGCTATATGCGCCGTCATAACTGCACACATATATATTGCCGTCCGAAGCGCTCAGTATTCCGGTCAGAAACTGCGGAATCCGGGAGTTGAAAGGCGGTGAGGAGAAAGAATCGGTACGGGGATCGTAAAGTACAAGTCCGGCCCCCATTGTGGCAATCCAGATTGTGCCGTTCTCGCTTTCCGCAATGCCGGATATCGAGTTTATCCTGAGATTGACAGTTTTCTCAAGATCCACCTGACTACGCCTTCCGGTAGCGGCATCCATTATAGAGATGACTCCGGCACGAGAACTCATCCAAAGTCTGCCTCGGGAATCCTCGTACATTGAGGTTATTGTCTTCGGGAAGGAGGCGTCGGCATAATGAACAGAAGTACCCTTGACATTATCCACGGCATAAAGTCCGTCTCCGTCGGTAGAAACCCACATTTTGCTGGAGCGACCTCTGCACAACCCCATTACCGGCTTGTTTCCGATGATGTTCTCCATGGACGAAAGATGCCCTATATAGCGGAAATAGTTCCTTCTGAACGGAATAAATACAAGACCCTTACGATAGGCGCCAAGCCAGATATTGTTTGTCTGGTCCTTGAGCATGGAATTGATGCGCAGTGAGCCTAAATCGAATATGTCGTCAAGCATGGAGAGCCTTGTGGTCTGACGGGAGACCGTATCATAGAATTTGATACCTCTTTCGTAATCACCGACAATAAGTACTTTGCTGTTGAATTGTTCCAGTATGGAGGCCATTCGGATTTCTTCCCCTACCCTCACAAATGAGTCAGACACACTGTCATAGCGAAGAAGTCCTCCATTCATGGCTGCCAGATAGACACCTCCGTCAGGTTCCGCGATTATATCGGTAACAGTCTCTCCGCCCATAAGATAGGATTGCAAAGAGCCGTCAGGATGTAGTTTATACACTCCTTTCTTATACTTTACCGCCCAGAAATTGCCGGCGCTGTCCACTGCCGCATAATCCACATAATCAATTCCTAAAGCTGATTGAACGCGCACAAGAGACAGATTGCCATCTTCAATATTTACACGGCACACATAGTTGCCGGCCGTCCACAGTTCACCGTCCGAGCGCTCAACTATAGTGGTAATCTGACCAGAAGACATATTCTCCGGAAGAATTCTGGCCAGTTCGGAAAACGAATCGGTATAAGGGTCATATTGCTGAATACCGGCATGGGTGCAGACAAAGATTCTGCCTTGCGTATCCTCAAATACAGTATTGACATAATTGTTGGACAGAGAATGTGAATCCGACGGGTCATGATTGTATTTCACGAATCTGGTGCCGTCATAGCGGTTCAACCCGGACTCGGTAGAAACCCATATCATGCCGGAGCTGTCTTCAAAAATAGATTTTACCAGACTGCTTGAAAGCCCGTCATCGGGAGTAAAGACTGTTACATTCTGTGCAGCACAAATGCATGTTACAAGTAACAGAAAAAGAGTAAAAAATTTACGCATACCTGAAAATTACTCCGCAAAATTACGAAAAAACGCAGGAACTTTGACTATATTTGCAGAATAAATAAAAACGAATGTAACATGTTACATAGTAACGAAACTCTCCCGGTGCTGCTGCTCACCGGTTATCTTGGCAGCGGCAAGACCACTCTGGTCAACAGAATACTGTCCAACAAAAAAGGAATCAAGTTTGCCGTAATCGTAAATGATCTCGGCGAAGTCAACATAGATGCTTCTCTGATAGAGAAAGGCGGAGTCGTAGGAAAAAAGGATGACAGCCTGGTCGCACTCCAGAACGGCTGCATCTGCTGTACGCTGAAAATGGATCTGGTGGAACAGATAGAAGAGATCAGTTCCTCAGGCAGATTTGACTACATAGTCATAGAGGCCAGCGGCATCTGCGAACCGGCACCTATAGCCCAGACCATCTGCTCATTGCCTTCAATCTCGGACAAATTCGGTCCGAACGGACAAAATGTCCGTCTGGACTGCATCACTACAGTAGTGGATGCCCTGCGCATGCAGAGTGAGTTCAGCTGCGGGGAGGCGCTTCCTCTCGGCAATTTTGAGGAAGATGACCTTGAGAAACTGATTATCGAACAGATTGAGTTCTGCAATATCATCCTTCTGAACAAGTCTGCCGAGGTGCATCCGGACGAACTTGGGAAAATCAAGCAAATCATCCATGCACTCCAGCCAAAAGCGCGCATCATTGAGTGCAACTTCTGCGACATCGACCTGAGCGCCATTCTGGATACCAAAATGTTTGATTTCGATAATGTGGCCACTTCCGCTGCCTGGATAAACGAAATAGAGGGAGAGCACGAGGAAGAGGGACACGACGGCGAACATCATCATCACCACCACGACGATGAAGAGGGCGAGGCCGAAGAATACGGCATAAGCACGTTTGTCTATTACAGGCGCAGGCCGTTCGACATCAACCGGTTCGACAATTATGTGGCAAAGAAATGGAGCAAATCCGTCATCCGCGCCAAAGGGCTGTGCTATTTCTCCGACGAGACCGACAAGTGCTATCTGTTCGAACAGGCCGGAGTGCAGAAGAGCATAAAGGATGCCGGACTCTGGTATGCGACTATGCCTAAGGAAGAAT
>HF986335.1:60917-65958 GCA_000432655.1 Bacteroides sp. CAG:1060 | reverse complement strand
ACTGGGACGAAGAATACGGCGACAGAATGATTAAAATCGTATTCATCGGACAGCACATGGACAAAGACGCAATATGTGAAGCTCTGGACCGCTGCCTCGATTAGAACCCTAAGACTTCAATAAACCCCGAAGGCCTTTTGTCGGGCTTTCGGGGTTTATTGTCTATTTGGACCTTCTTTATTTCTTATCCAAAGCGTTTATCACAACTACAGTAGTATCATTGAGCCGGGCCTTAAGGAACTCCGTCATACGGAGCTTCGCCTCATCGCCAAGTGCACGCTGCGTCTTTGCCACCACGAGAATGCAATCCTTGGAATATAGACTGTCAGTCGTGACATCTGCGCCGCGGGATATGTATATTTCCTTGACCTGAGGATATTGGCTTACAATCTCACGTGATATCTGCGTATAAGGAATCTCTTTCTGCTTGTATTTGGAAAGCTCCATTTCAAGCATTCTGATCTGCGCATCACGCTTGCCTATTTCCGAGTCGGTCCTTGCGTAGATATCCCGTACGAGTTTGTCGGCCGAGCCATTCTCGTTAGGTGCTATCTGGTGGGCATAGAACTCCACACGCTCAGGGTCAATTCCATGGTCCTTCGCCGAGAGCCTCAGTCTTGACTTCTCATTTTCATCAAGCATATTCCCGGCGATATATAAGGATATCTTTCCTCCCTTATGCGTATCTATGTCATAATCATAGATGTATCCGTTGTCAAGCATTCTGTTTTCTGACACGAACCGCTCGGCATCCTGGGCGAATTTGTTGCTCCGTATCATGGTAATGGCCGACAGGATACTTGGGATTGTCACGAGCACGAATACCAGAGTAACCAAAGACCTTGTCCTGCGGGCCTGCTTCGCATCCAGGAACTCATACTCCGGGAATCCAAGAATCTTGGACATCAGATATGTCGCAATGATAATGAATACCCCGTTGATGATAAAGAGCATCAACGCCCCGAAGAAATAGCTTATGTGCCCGCTTGCAAGACCATATCCCGCGGTGCAAAGCGGCGGCATAAGTGCGGTGGCGATGGCAACACCGGACAGCACGGTTCCCTTCTCCTTGCGAGAGATTTCCAGAAGTCCGGCCGCGCCGCCAAACAGTGCAATAATGACGTCATAGATGGTCGGATTGGTTCTTGACAGCAACTCGGTAGGGTTGGCCAGCTTGAGCGGAGTCAGCAGGAAATACAGAAATGACGCCATGAGACTGATACCCACCATCACCAGAAGGTTCTTCAGACCTACCCGAATCAATTTTGTATCATTCACGCCAAGTCCCAGTCCTATACCGATAATAGGCCCCATGAGAGGAGAGATAAGCATGGCACCGATAATCACGGCAGTCGAATTTACATTCAGTCCGACAGATGCTATGATAATGGAGAATGCAAGAATCCACACATTCGGCCCCCTGAACGCCACATTGCTGCGAATGCTTCGGGCAGCGGCGTCAGTATCGATATGATCCGAAATATTGGTAATAGCCTTGATATCGGATTTTAAGGAATTCCAGAAATTTCCAGGCATTGACTTTTATTTGAGATTTCTGTTCTTGTACGACTCTATGCAGGCCGGAATGATGCGATTGTACTCAGCACTTGCAAAAAGAGGAGAGGTGATGATGAAATCCGCCGTACTTCTGTTGGTTGCGAACGGAATATTGTAGAGAGATGCTAGGCGCACAAGTCCCATTACGTCGTTCTGGTGCCCCTGCATGATGAGGTTGTCACAGAAAAATACCAGCATGTCTATTTTCCCCTCGGCAATCATGGCACCAATCTCAAAATCACCGCCCAGAGGACCGCTCAAAAGACATTCAACATCAGGAAACTCGTCTGCCTCAAGCACTTTCGACAGAGTTTCCTTCACCAGACGTCCAGTAGTGCCGGTACAGAAGAGATTGCACCCTTTCAACACTCCGGCATTGAATTTCACCCAACTCAAAAGCTCAGCCTTACGGGAATCATGAGCCACCAAAGCAATGTTCTTTACCATATACTATATAATACTATTAAATCCGCGTCAAAAGTAACAATTTCGAGTCATTCTGACAAATTTCAGACCCGTGTCCAACACATATGCAAAACTGACATATTGACAAACCAAATGAAATGCTTATCTTTACGGTTCAAAAACCATACGAAACATTTTTTTCATAGAAATTTACCATAATGAAAAAGTTTTTTATAACACTAACTGTCCTTTTTGCCGCTGCTCTCGGAGCAAACGCACAATTCAGCATAGGTGCCGGATACCTCAACCGCACCAACAAGATTAGCTTTGAAGGCACATCAAATTCCTATACGCTCAACGGTTTCTATGCCGGACTGGATGCCGGATATTATATCGGATACGGAGTACGCATCGCTCCGGGTATATATTATTCATATATCACGGGCCGCACTGTAATTCCGGGAGGCAAGAACGAAGGGGATTATTACAGACACGAGCTCACCTTCCCGATAAATGTCAGATACAGCCTCGAAATCAGCGAATCTCTGGACGTTTTCGCCTATGCCGGACCGCAGTTTATCATAGGACTGGCATCATCCAATGCCATGAGTGACAAAGAGAATTCCCGTTCCGGCAATAACTTCTCCGGCAACGAAGGGGAAAAACATTTCAATGCAGGATTGGGCTTCGGACTCGGTGTCGATATTGCCAAATCGTTGAGAATCAACGTTGGATACACAATCGGAATGCTCAACACAGTAAGGAGCGAGAATATCTCCTCCAAAATCAACACACTGCAAGTCGGGCTTGCCCTTCTTTTCTAAGTTACAGAACCGACAAAGCCAAATAAAGCCCGGAGTCACTTAAAACGACCCCGGGCTTCATTATTCAAGCGAAACTGCTATTTCTCGAAGAACCTCTTATAGAGACCCTGGAATCCGGCACCGTGACGAGCCTCGTCCTTAGCCATCTCATGAACGGTATCGTGAATGGCGTCAAAGCCGAGCTTTTTGGCACGTGTAGCTATCGCAAGCTTGCCTTCGCAAGCTCCGCACTCCGCTTCCGCACGCTTCTTGACATTGGTCTTGGTATCCCATACCACTTCCCCAAGAAGTTCCGCGAACTTGGCTGCGTGCTCGGCTTCCTCAAAAGCATAACGCTTGAAAGCCTCCGCAATCTCAGGATATCCCTCGCGCTCAGCCTGACGACTCATGGCGAGGTACATTCCCACTTCCGTGCACTCACCGTTGAAATGGTCGTGAAGTCCCTGCATAATCTCAGGATCATCCACCTTTCCATCTCCAAGATGATGCTCACAAGCCCAGTTGAGCACGTCTTCCTTAATCTCTACAAATTTGTCTGACTTGGCATGACACTGCGGGCACTCTGCTGGAGGATTCTCTCCTTCATATACGTAACCGCAAACTAAACATCTGAATTTCTTATGCATAGCGTTCTTTTTAATTTTTAATTTTTCAAACTTACATGCAAATATAGACATTCTTTTGAATAAAACAAAATTACTTCCAGTTATATTCATAAACAGTCCTTCCATCGGCACATGTGACAGTGCGCTCGCCGGTAAGACCGTGCACCTTAAGCTTCTGGAAAGAACGGACCTTGCACTCCGGACCGCTGATTTTCAAAGATACTATGCTGCCATTCTCCCATTTGCAGTCCACAACATGCTGTCCGCGGGCTCTGAAACCCTTGAATTCGCCGTTCACCCATGCATCAGGCAGCGCAGGCAAAATAAAGAGCGTCCCGTCATGGCTCTGAATCAGCATTTCAGCAATACCGGCAGCAGCACCGAAGTTGCCGTCTATCTGGAAAGGCGGATGTGCATCGAACAGATTCGGATAAGTACGTCCATCGCTTCTGCCCGGGCCCCACATAGGTGCATCAGCGGGAAGGAGCGTAAGCATATCAGAAATGATCTTGAATGCATGGTTCCCGTCCAGAAGCCTTGCCCAGAAATTGATTTTCCATCCAAGACTCCAGCCGGTAGCCATATCCCCTCTCTGCTCAAGAGTCACCTTGGAGGCATTGAAAAGCTCAGGAGTATCGAAGGCATTTATCTGATTGGACGGATAAAGCCCGTACAGATGCGATACATGACGATGTTTGTCGTCAGGATCATCAGCATCCTGCATCCACTCCTGAAGCTGTCCGAAGCGGCCGACCTTCATAGGAGGCAGTTTGGACATAGCGACAGAAAGGCTGTCCCTATAAGAACCGTCCACGTCAAGAATTTCAGAAGCCCTTATTACGCTGGTAAATACATCCCGAACAATCTGGTTATCCATGGTACACCCGGCAGTAAGCGGATTGCTTTTACCCATAGGGCCGTGTTCCGGACTTACTGACGGCACCATTACAAGATATCCCTGATATGGCTGCAGGTAATCCATGCAGAACTCTGAGGCCCCTTTCAATACAGGATACCATTTCTTCAGGAAGTCCTTGTCCAGCGTATAGAGATAGTGCTCCCATATATGAGTGGTGAGCCAGGCTCCTCCATTTGGAAACATTCCCCAGTCAGAGCCATCCACCGGTCCGGCTATACGCCATATATCCGTATTGTGATGAGCCAGCCACCCCCTGCATCCGTACATCTCACGGGCAGTCACGGCGCCAGTCTCACTCAAATCCTTTATCATGGAGAAAAACGGCTCCTCTGATTCATACAGACCGGCCACTTCTGCCGGCCAGTAATTCATCTCAGCATTGATATTGATGGTGTATTTGCTGTCCCATGGGGCCATGACCTCCTTATTCCATACACCCTGCAGGTTGGCAGGCTGACCTCCCGGCTGGGAAGAACTTATCAGAAGATATCTTCCGTAATTGTACATGAGAGCAACCATGGCCATATCGTCACTTCCTGCAAATGCAGCAAGCCGCTTGTCGGTAGGAAGGTCTGAATTCTTCCCGGCATCAAGCGTCAGGTGCACCCGATCATACTGCTCATGATAAGCCGCCTCATGCTTCGAAAGAAGGGTCCTAAAACTCTTGCCTTGAGTAGCGGCAAGCAACTCGGACACCTTGGAAGAAGCATCACCGGACACATCGTGGTCAT
>HF986335.1:12194-60872 GCA_000432655.1 Bacteroides sp. CAG:1060 | reverse complement strand
GTTCGCAGAACGGCCGAGCTTGCTCCTTTGACCACAATCGTCCCGTCTTCCGCATACACTTCCCCGTCCGTTTCCACTAAAGTACGGCAAAGAGCCTTGAGGGATGCCGGAACGCCTTCCTGCTCCACTCCGTCCACAACTGCCTGCAGACAATTGCCTTCTGCGGATACCTCGAAAGCCAGAGGGCTGTCGTACCGCAGCGTAAAGTCAAGAGCTCCTTTCTTGTCCGCACGAAGCATTACGGCAAGTATCTTGTCAGGAAGAGACGCTATCACCTGACGGGTATAGGTCACGTCTGCTGCCTTGAACGACACCTCTGCCACAGCATCCGAGAGATCAAGGGAGCGCTGATAATCACTGTACTCCTCAGGAATATCAAATGACATCTTGAGACTGCACATCGGAAGGAACCTCATACCGTGAGGTCCTACGATAAAGTCCTTGTTGATAATATCTTTGGCTTCATCTTCATGACCGGAGAGAATAAGGCTTCGCACCTGCTCAAGTCTTGCCAGAGAATACGGGCTGTTGTTGTTGTGCGGGCCGCCGCTCCAGAATGTCTCTTCATTAATCTGAATTTCTTCTTCGGCTACACCGCCGAACACCATCGCCCCCAGATTGGAATTTCCTACAGGAAGCGCTTCAAGCCACTGGGATGCAGGCTTGTCATACCACAGCCTGTCCGAGATATGGTCTTTTTCGGCACATGCCTGAAGGGCCGCTACCGAAAGGACCGCCAAAATGAATAATTTGCCTCTCATAATTATTTACCGAATATTTTCTGAGCAAAACTGCTGAACGACTTACGCCATACCTGCCACTCGTGATCTCCTGGATAAGATTCAAAAACAACCTCCACACCGGCATCCTTCATGCGTCCTACCGCTGCTCTGGTGGCATTGATTCGAGGGTCCTGCTCTCCGCAGCTGACATAATAGATATCATGTTTCTTATTGAATTCTCCAGTACGGGAAATCATGCCAGGAACTTCTTTTTCGAAATCCATAGGCTTGGCTTCTGCGATTCCACCGAAGATACCGGCTGAGAACTGTCCGACACTTGCAAATACGTCCGGCTCGTTGAGTCCGATATAGAAAGACTGTCCGCCACCCATGGAGAGTCCGCACATGGCTCTGTTGTGAGCACCGGTCTTAACTCTGAAATTCTTTTCCACAAAAGGAATGATATAGTCGATAAGTTCGGTGCGATAAGGCTGCATGCTCTGTTTGCTGTAGCCTCCGGTAACCACGGCGCCAGGAATACGGACATTGCTGTTGACCGACACCACAATCATCGGCACCGCCTTGCCCTGAGCAATAAGATTGTCCATAATGTTGGCGACTCTTCCCTGCTGCATCCATCCTCTGTGATCCTCTCCGCCTCCGTGATGGATATACACTACCGGATACTTTTTCTTGTTCCTGTCATATCCGGCAGGCACATAAACCTGAAGCGGCCTCCACTCCCCTGTCTGCTCTGAGTAGTAGTTCATAAGGCGGATGTCTCCATGAGGAACATCCTGTATTTCAAAAAGTTCGGTGTCAGGCTCAGGGATCTCAAGCGCACTGGACATCATGCTGCATCCATAGAAAGACTCGCTCACAGGATCAGCAAAACGTGCTCCGTCCACTTCAAGGGAATAGTAATGGAATCCTGGTACAAGAGATGGAGTAGTCACTTTCCAAAGGCCGCTCTTATCCTGCTTCATAGGATATTTCACAGAACATATATCCGCCACGACATTCTTCGCGCCATTCGCCCTTATGGAGAAAGTCACGCTTCCGTCCGGATTGACAGTCCTATATGCCGGAGCCGGACGCCTGCGCATCTTCGCCGCCCTGGCATCATCAAGAAAACTTACCATAGCTTTCAGATTCTCCTCTGAATACATGTTCATTCCATGACCGCCCTGTGGCTCAAGATGAATCTCAGTCTTCACGCCGGCACGTTTGAGCGCTTCGTAAAACTCCTTCCCCTGGCTTACCGGCACCACATTGTCAGCCTCACCATGGAAGATGATGATTGGAGGATCGTCGGCGTCGATATAGGTTTCAACAGCGGATGCACGGAACGCTTTCTCGTTAACCTTGTTCTTAGGGAGCCCCAAAAAGGCTTCCTCCGGACTTGATGCGCCCATATTCATCGGCGAATTGATGGTATATGGATTCACCGGACCAGACCAGTCGCAAGCGGCATCCACGGCACTGGAGAACTGCAGATTGTTGCCTTCCGTTCCTTCCAGCTCCGCAACATCAGCGGAAGTGGCCGCAAGGGAAGCCAGATGTCCTCCGGAAGAGAACCCTGACGTAGCGATAAAGGATGGATCGAACCCATATTCGGAAGCATGAGCACGTACATACCGTACAACAGCCTTTATATCATGGATGGCCCCCGGGAAAAGAGCATCGGAACTGGAACGGTGATTAGGAGAGACAACGGCATAGCCGGCATCAAGAAGAGCCTGGCATATAGTACCGAGATCGGCCATTCCCTTGGAATTGTTGCTGAACCATGCACTGCCATAAATATGCACAACCACCGGATAGGAAGCCTTGACTTCCTTAGGCATGTAAATATCCATCTGATGGAACACCTTTCCGTCTCCGACATAGTCAACGTCAGAATATTTCTTGGAATACTCCATCTTGATTTCCGGAAGTTGGAAGCCTCCGAAATCGCCTTCCTGCGCCCGTCCCGGCTGAGCCTGAAGACACAATGCGCCTGCAAGGGCAAACAATGATATAATCAATCGTTTCATGTGTGTATGTTTAGTATTTCTTGTGATTCAATCCGCATCTGCCGGCAAGTCCGCCCTCTCCGGTTTCCTTGTACAGCGATGGAAGATCGTGCCCGGTCTGCTTCATTACCTGCACTACCTCATCAAATGACACCCTGTGATAGCCGTCCGAGAAAGAAGCATACAGATTGGCATCCAGCGCTCTGGCGGCAGCCATGGCGTTTCTTTCAATGCAAGGTATCTGCACCAGCCCGTATACGGGGTCGCATGTCATCCCGAGATGATGCTCCAGTCCCATCTCGGCGGCATATTCCACCTGGGATGGCGTACCCCCGAACAACTGGCACGTGGCAGCGGAAGCCATTGCGCATGCTACGCCCACTTCCCCCTGGCAACCCACCTCCGCTCCGGAAATGGAAGCATTGTGCTTGACCACATTTCCAAAAAGGCCACCGGTCGCCAGCGCATGCAGTATTCTCTTCTCCGAGAAATTGTGCCCTTTGGCAATATGATACAGCACCGCCGGGAGCACTCCGCTCGATCCGCATGTAGGAGCCGTAACCACTGTGCCTCCGGAGGCGTTCTCCTCACTCACGGCAAGAGCGTATGAGAACACCAGTCCGCGGGTCTGAAGATTAGCCTTGTACCCGGCCACCTTTATGTAGTACGTGGCAGCCTTTCGGGACAAGTGCAGCGGTCCAGGGAGAACACCCTCATTGTTGAGCCCGTTTTCAACGGATGCCTTCATGGCCTTCCACACTTCCTCGAGATAATCCCATATATCGGAATCCTCGCACTCCTGGGCATATTCCCAATAATTGCGGCCGGTATCCTTGCACCACTGCATTATATCCGAGATGGTATTCAGCGGATATATGTCAGGGCCTTCCCCGATAAGAGAACCGGGTCCTTCGGATATGGTACCGCCGCCGATGCTATATACGGTCCACTCGTCCGTCGCGTGTCCCTGAGCATCTTTGGAGACAAATTTCATCCCGTTCGGATGATACGGCAACACTATCTGAGGCTCCCAGATAATGTTCACCGATGCTCCGCCTTCCGACAGCGCATCCCGCACCGCCACATCGGTAAGATGCCCTTTCCCTGTCGCCGCAAGACTTCCATAGAGAGTCACGTCGAAAGACGCTGCCTCAGGATGCTTTTTCAAAAACATGATGGAGGCTTTCTGAGGGCCCATCGTATGGCTGCTTGACGGGCCTCGGCCTATCTTGTAAAGTTCCTTAAGGGATTTCATAAATTACTTATACAGAGCTTTACGCTATCCATCCAATATGGTATCTTGATTCCGAAAACAGTCTTGATTTTGGTCTTGTCAAGCACAGAATATGAAGGCCTTCTGACCTTGCTTGGGAACTCATCGGAATGACATGGCTGGATATCACATTCCGTATGTCCCGCACACTCGGCAATATACTTGGTAAAATCGTACCAGCTGCATGTCCCCTCGTCGGAATAATGATAAATGCCACCCTTGTCAAGGTAAGAGCGCTGCGAAATGACGGTCATGATGGCGTCTGCAAGATCTGCGGCGTACGTAGGGGTTCCGGTCTGGTCGAACACCACCTTCAGGGAAGGCTTTGAAGCCGTAAGGGAAAGCATTGTCTTCACGAAATTCTTTCCGAACTCGCTGTATAGCCACGCCGTACGAATTATGACGTAATTGCAGCCGGATGCCATGATTTTCTCCTCGCCATGCAGTTTGGTAAGGCCATACACTCCTGTAGGTCCGCCCTTCTGGTCCTCCCGGCAAGGGACATTGTAAGGCTCTGCTCCGAACACATAGTCGGTGCTGACATGAAACAGCGTACCGCCCACCTCACTTATTGCCACCGCAAGATTTTCAGGTGCAGAGGCATTGAGTTTTTCTGCAAGCTCCTGTCTGTCTTCCGCCCCTTCGACATCCGTAAATGCCGCGCAATTGACTATTACGCCGACATTCTCCCGGCGGATGATGCCACGTATCGCGTCAATGTCGGTAATATCAAGTATTTCGGTGTCCACGGGGACAGAATCTCCGGCAAGCTTGCGCAGCATCGCGCACTGCTCCTCTCTGGCTTCAGTGATGTCGGTGAAGACAAAGCGGTCTTCCGATTTCATGGAAGCTATTCTGAGTTCATTGCCAAGCTGACCGTTGGCACCAGTAATCAAAATAGTCATTGTGCGTACAAATCTTCATTAAAATCAAACAAACAGTCACAATCCTTCAACATGGGATGAGCGGCGTCCTTGGCGGAAAGAATCGCCTTATCTGCCGGAATCTTCCAATCGACCCCGATCTGAGGGTCATCCCATGCTATTGCTCCCTCATTCTGAGGAGAATACAGATTGTCGCACTTATACTGGAAAACAGCCTCCTCGGAAAGGACGCTGAATCCATGTGCAAACCCGCGCGGCACAAAAAACTGACGATGATTGTCCTCCGACAATTCCACAGAAACGTATTTGCCAAATGTCGGACTTCCCTTTCTTATATCCACCGCCACATCCAGAACCGTCCCTTTGACGACCCTTACAAGCTTGCTCTGCGAATACTTCCCCTTCTGGAAGTGCAGACCACGCAGCACTCCGTAGGAACTCTTGCTTTCATTGTCCTGCACGAAACGCACAGGACGTACCATTCGGTCAAAATCCCGCTGGGAATACGATTCAAAAAAATATCCCCTGCTATCCTCGAAAACCCTCGGTTCAATTATCACCACTCCGGGAATATCAGTTTGTATTACGTTCATTTATGATTAATTAAAATTCATCTATGTTTATACGGCCCTTCTTTTCCACTTCCTCAGCCATACGCACCAGATACTGACCGTAAGGATTCTTCAGCATCGGACGGGCGACTTCACGCACCTTGTCCGGTGTAACCCATCCTTTTCTCAGGCCTATACCTTCAAGGCAGGCTATTTTGAGCCCCTGGCGCTTCTCGATGGTCTCAATGTAATTGGAGGCTTCAGCCAAAGAATCGTGCGTACCTGTATCCAGCCATGCAAATCCCCTGCCCAAAGTCTGGACCTTCAGCTCACCGGCGGCAAGAAACTCCTGATTGACCGTGGTAATCTCAAGTTCCCCGCGGGCGGAAGGCTTGATATGCTTGGCCACTTCCACCACTTTGTTGGGGTAAAAATAGAGTCCCACCACGGCATAGTTGGATTTAGGCTCAGAGGGCTTTTCCTCAATGGAGAGACAGTTGCCCTGTCCGTCGAACTCCGCCACTCCGTATCTTTCCGGATCGCTGACCCAATATCCGAAGACCGTAGCCTTGCCCTCATCAGCTGTCTTCACCGCATTGCGCAGAAGTTCCGAGAATCCGGCTCCGTGGAAAATATTGTCTCCGAGAACAAGACACGCGGAATCATCTCCTACGAACTCCTCGCCTATGATAAACGCCTGGGCAAGTCCGTCAGGAGACGGCTGCTCCGCATAACTGAACCTTACACCGAAATCGCTTCCGTCGCCAAGAAGACGCTTGAAGCCGGGAAGATCATAAGGCGTGGAAATAATCAGAATATCCCTTATGCCGGCCAGCATCAGAACTGAGACCGGATAATAGATCATCGGTTTGTCAAAAATCGGAAGCAACTGCTTGCTAACTCCCTTGGTGATAGGATACAGACGCGTGCCGGATCCTCCTGCGAGTACAATTCCTTTCATAGCGTCATCAGTTTAAAAGTTTTCCGGCTCTTTGCCGACCTCATCGAAGTACTCTTTTTTAGCATGACAGACCGGACACTCCTTAGGGGGCTCCGGTCCTACAAACTTGTATCCGCATACTGAGCAGATCCATTCTTTATTTTCCTTAGCCATAGACGTGTGTTTTTATCCACACAAATATAGCAATTAATTTCTTATTATCTTTCCCCGCGAATCAGTCATCGTTAGAACTTGATACATCGGGGGTTCCACCTCTCCAGCTCATTATTGACTGGGATATGTTGATAATATAGTCGCCCATCTTTTCAAGCTCCTCGACAAGCGCAATATAGAACACTCCCTCGAAGTATTTGTCTCCCTCATTATCAGACAGTTCCTTGTCGCGAAGGAAATCACGCCTGGTGTTTATATCTATTTCAGCCACAACGGCATTGTCGATATTTGAAATGGTGGCGCTGTGGGAAAGGTTGTATATCATCGCATCAAAGGCCCTACCCACCAATACAATCATGTCGTACACTTCCTTCTTATGGGATTCACTGAGCTTCTGTCCGCGCTCAAGCGCTCTGGCAATCAGTCTGCTGATAGCTTCTCCACTATCTCCCAGAGACTCCATCTCCCCCACTATCCTGTACAGGGACTTTATGTGCAGGGCAGACCTGTCGCTGAGCGTATCGCGGCTGACCTTGTTGAGGAATCCGACCACCTCATACTCTATTCTGTCTGAAATCTCCTCATACTTCACAAGCTTCTCCTGGAAAGGTCTGAAAGACTGCTCGTTGGATGATGTCTCCACCGCGCTTCTGATATATCCCAATCCCTTTTGCATTATCTTTCCGAAGTGCACGGCCTCTTTGTCTGCTTCCGATATTGCAAGTTCCGGAGTGGAGATAAGACCGGCGTTGATATACACAAGCCTATCCTGTTCTTCTCCCTTCTTGTCCTTGATTACCAGACAGACAAACTTCTCAATCAGCGGGATGAACCAGATAAGAAGGGACGTATTGATAAGGTTGAACACAGTGTGAAGCATTGATATGCCATACAGCGGTGCCTGATCCGAGCCGGAAAGGCCCAGCACGTCTACAATCCAGTGTATCAGGGAAATGAACGGGTGGAAAAGAGCCACCGCCCATATCACACCAAACACATTGAATACCGTATGTGCCAGCGCAGCCCTTTTGGCATTTGTATTTCCCACAGCTGCTGCGATATTGGCCGTAATGGTCGTACCGATATTCTCACCAAGCACCATTGCGGCAGCCATGTCAAATTCTATCCAGCCCATATTGAGGAATATCAGCGTCAGCGCAACGGTTGCACTCGAAGACTGCAATATCAACGTGAGCGTAGTACCTACCAGCACAAAAAGCAGCACAGAGAGCAGCCCGCGTCCGGACCAGCTCTGAAGGAATGCCAGCACTTCAGGACTTGACTGCAAATCCGGAACCGAGTTTTTCATAAACGAGAGTCCAAGGAACAAAAGGCTGAATCCGACCACAAACTCGCTGATATCACGTATGCGGCCTTTTTTGGACATGCTCATGATAAAGCCGACTGCCATCAGAGGGACGGCCAGAATGGAAATGTCCGCCTTAAAGCCGAAAACTGCGATTATCCAGGCAGTGAGAGTGGTGCCTATATTGGCGCCCATAATAACGCTGATGGCCTGCGTAAGAGTAAGCAGTCCGGCATTGACAAATCCCACCACCATCACGGTGGTTGCACTGGAAGACTGTATTATACCCGTGACGCCAAGTCCGGTAATCACACCCTTGACCGGATTGGACGTTATGGACGAAAGGAATTTGCGAAGCCCCGAACCGGCAGCTTTCTGAAGTCCGCTGCTCATAAGGTTCATTCCATACAGGAAAAGACCGAGAGCTCCAATAAGTGTTACAATACTTAAAATCATCGTTCAAATAACTTGTTTCCGCCTGCAAAGTTGCGTATTATATGCGGCCCTTCAAATATCCAAATTACGATTTAACAATTATTTAACAGTCTCAGTCCGGTATCTGCAGAAGATAAACTATATTTGCGTCATGAGTCACGTAGTATTAGTGGTGGAGGACGAAACGGACATACGGAAAATTCTCTGTTTCAACCTTCGAAGCGAGGGTTATGAAGTCCTTGAGGCAGGCAGTGCCGAGGAAGGGATGAAGCTTATGAGCGGGCAGGTATCCCTGATTCTGCTGGATGTGATGCTCCCGGGCATGTCCGGATTCGAGATGGCGCGAAAGCTTAGAGAGCACGACGGAAGCACCGTCCCGATAATTTTCATGACTGCTCTCGGAGACGAAGAGGACATCCTCGAAGGGTTTTCTTCAGGCGCCGATGACTATATATCCAAGCCATTTTCTTTCAACGAGTTAAACGCACGCATAAAAGCCATCCTAAGGCGCACCGGAGGAGCCTCTCAAGACAAGGTCATACAAATATCCGGGCTGCGCATTGATACGGAAAAAGGCACGGTTTGCGTCAACGGCTCAAATGTAGAACTTTCCAGAAAGGAATTTGACCTGCTCGTGCTGCTTGCCAGGCACCCTGGCACATATTTTTCCCGCGCGACCATCATCGACGAACTTTGGAAAGACGCACCCTATGTTCTGGACAGGACCATTGACGTACATTTTGCCAGAATACGCACAAAACTCGGTCCCCTTCACAACATAATCAGGAACAAGACAGGATTTGGCTATTATATCGACCCGGACACACATGAATCTTAGGAATAAAAATATCCTGACAAGTGCAGGAATTATCGTGTTGTTTGCCATCGCCGCCATCAGCATTGCTTCCGTAAGCAAGGACAGAGACAAGAAATCCATTCTCTCGGCGCGGCTGGAAGCGTACTGCGATGCCATATACTATGCAAACGCCCCGAGCACAAACCTTCCTCATGGAATCCAGGTGAGCATAATCAGACCGGACGGCACCGTCATCTCTGATTCCAGGACAAATCCCGAGAATATGGAAAACCACCTGCAGCGTCCGGAAATCAGACGCAGCATCGACTCGGGAAGCGCTTATGCCATAAGGGAATCCTCCACATCGGAAATCAAGTATTTCTATTATGCCAAAAACTACGGGGACCGGATCATTCGCTGCGCGCAGCCATATGAAGTGGATTTGGAGCAGTTCTTCCGGCTCGACTGGATGCTGATAATAAGTATCGTACTTCTTCTGATCCTCGCTTTGGCGGCAATGGTATTACTGTCCAGACACTTTTCAGAAGAAGCCGAGGACGCTGCGGAGAAGGAAAAAAGACGGCTGAAGCACGAAATGACAGCCAATATCTCGCATGAACTCAAGACCCCGATAAGCAGCATCAGAGGCTATCTGGAGACACTGGTCAACCACCCCGAAATAGACCCCGAAAATCAGCAGCTTTTTACGGAAAGAGCATATCTTCAGAGCCTGAGACTCAGCGACATGATACGTGACATATCGCTTATCACAAAATTGGAAGAGGCGCCGCATCAGTTCAAGACGGAGCCGGTAAATATCCGTAACGTCTTCGAAGAAGTCACGGAGGAACTCGGAGAAACACTTGACGCCCACTCCATAACTGTCAACAACAACCTTCCTCCAATATGCGTGCGGGGGAATTACCAGCTTATATATTCCATTTTCCGCAATCTCGTGGAAAATACCGCCAAATATGCCGGTGACGGAAGTACTGCCACGATGGACTACAGCACAAGCAAGGACGAGACGCACATATTCAACTATTGGGATAACGGCCGCGGTGTGGCTCCGGAGATGCTCGACAGGATTTTCGAGCGTTTCTTCAGGCTCAACGACGACCGCAGCCGGACGTCAGAAGGGTCCGGGCTCGGACTTTCCATAATAAAGAACGCCGTGCTCTTCCACAAAGGGAAAATCACGGCGTACAATGTCGAAAACAAGGGTCTTGGATTCAGATTCACTCTGCAAGACCTTCCTCGCTGAATTACTTGCCAAGAAGCTTTTCGCTGCGGGCCACAAAGTCGGACAAGTCCTTGCCCTTAAGCATTCCGTTGCTCAAAAGGGCCAGATCCACAACCTGACGGAGCAGATCATTATCTCCTTCCACGGCTCTGTCGTTCCAAATCTTGGCCACAAGCGGATTCTGCATATTGACTATAATGTTGTATGATTCCGGAATTGAACCGTAGAAATTCATTCCGCCACCCATCGCACTCATCTCCCTGTAACGGCGCATGAATTCATTCTGGGTAATCAGTACCGGCACTGCCGTCTCTCCGAGATTGCGGGCTTCCACCATATACTCATTACCCTGCGGAAGAACGGACTTGAACATCTCATCAAGAGACTTCTTGTCGTCTTCACTGAGTTCAAGCTTGACCTCTTCTCCCTTTTGAATCAGCTTGTCCACGGAATCGCTGTCCACCCTTGCAAACCTTACGTTCTCCAACTTGGACTCAAGCAGGTTGACAAAGTGGCTGTCAAGCTCGCAGTCCATAAGCAGAACATCATATCCCTGGTTTTTGGCAGCATCTATAAAGAAATACTGTTTCTCGGAATCAGTAGCGTACAGGAATATCAATTTCTTGTCCTTGTCGGTCTGCGCCGGCTCGATAGCTTTACGGTAATCATCTATACTGAAATACTTTCCGTCAGTATTCTTGAGAAGCGTGAACTTCATAGCCCTCTCGCAGAATTTCTCATCACTGAGCATTCCGTACTCGATGAAGAACTTGATATTGTCCCATTTCTGCTCGTACTGCTCTCTCTGCTCCTTAAAGATTTCTTCCAGACGATCAGCCACTTTCTTGGTGATGTACGTGCTGATTTTCTTTACGTTGGCATCGCTCTGCAGATAACTTCTGCTGACATTAAGAGGTATGTCCGGAGAGTCTATCACACCGTGAAGAAGTGTAAGGAAGTCAGGTACGATATTGTCCACATGCTCCGTTACGAACATCTGGTTGCAGTACAGCTGAATCTTGTTCTTGTCAATGGACATCCTTTCCTTGATCTTAGGGAAATACAGCACACCCGTAAGATTGAACGGATAATCCACATTGAGGTGTATCCAGAACATAGGATCATCGTCCATCGGATACAGTTCCTTATAGAACTTGAGGTAGTCTTCATCCTTAAGTTCTGACGGAGCCTTGGTCCATATAGGCTCGATATCGTTGATTACATTGTCCTCCTCGGTCTCCACACTCTTGCCGTCCTTCCACTCGGTCTTCTTGCCGAATACGACAGGAACCGGCATGAAACGGCAGTACTTTGTAAGGAGTCCGGAAATCCTGCCCTTGGATGCAAACTCGGAAGATTCGTCATCAAGATACAGGGTAATGGTAGTTCCCCTGTCCGCCTTGTCGCCTTCTTCCATGGAATATTCAGGAGATCCGTCACAAGACCACTTTACGGCTTTGGCACCTTCCTTCCAGCTGAGCGTGTCTATCGTAACCTTTTTGGACACCATGAAAGCCGAATAGAAGCCAAGTCCGAAATGACCTATGATGGAGCCAATCTGATCTTTGTACTTCTCCAGGAACTCTCCTGCAGAAGAAAAAGCAATCTGATTGATGTACTTGTCCACCTCTTCTTCTGTCATACCGATACCGCGGTCAGTAATCTTAAGTGTCTTTTCTTTTTCGTCCAGTTCGACAGTCACCTTAAGTTCGCCAAGCTCGCCCTTGAAGTCACCGGAAGAGGCCAGAGCCTTCATCTTCTGACTCGCATCCACAGCGTTCGCCACAAGTTCGCGAAGGAAAATCTCATGATCCGAATACAGGAACTGCTTTATGACGGGGAATATATTTTCCGTAGTAACCCCGATTTTACCTTTTAAAGAATTAGTTGCCATTCTATTTTATAATTTATATTTCACACAAAAGGCCGGCCAAGCGGCCGACCTTTCAAAATCAAATTATGTTCCAGTGACAAATTGTCAAAGTCCCTCGCACCCGGAAATTCTTCCAAGACACAACGATTGTATTATTTGTAAAGGAACCTCTTGATACTCATCTTAGGAGTCTTCTCAAAAGGAACCATCACCTGCTCAACCTTTGTAATCTGGCTGTATCCAGGCAGCTTTTTATTAGCCTGATGGCGTATGTTTTCCGGAATATCAGATATTGCTTCAGTGTCGAGGCCTGACTTTTTCACTGCATCATCATCAAGGTACACGAGCGCTACAATCTTTCCTGAACGGCCCACTACTACTGATTCCACCACAAACTGCTGGTTATTGACTATGGCTTCAATCTCTTCCGGGTATATGTTCTGTCCGTTGGCTGAAAGAATCATGCTCTTGGAGCGTCCCTTGATAAAGATATTGCCTTCTGCATCCATGATTCCAAGGTCTCCGGTCTTAAGGAATCCGTCGTCGGTAAATGCGGCTTTCGTCGCTTCCTCGTTCTTGTAATAGCCGATAGTAATATTGGCGCCCTTGGCCTGAATCTCTCCGGCGATATGCTGCGGATCATCGGAATCTATGCGCGCCTCAATACAGTTGATAGCCTTTCCGCAAGAACCCGGCACGTACCGACGCCAGTCTTCATACGCAAGAAGCGGGGCGGCTTCAGTCATACCGTATCCCACCGTATAGTGAAGCTTTATCTGCTTGAAGCATTTCTCGACCTCAGGATTGAGCGCGGCTCCGCCCATGATATAACTGCGCACCTTTCCACCAAACGCGGTGTCAAGACCGCTTCTGACCTTATTGAATATTATTCTGCGCACTCCCGGGATAGCCGTAAGAACCTTCATGTACCATTTGCCAAGTACCGGCATGATGGAAGACTTGTACACCTTTTCCATAACAAGCGGAACCGTACATACAAGGAACGGATGAACGTCGTGCATGGCTTTCAGCAGCAGGGACGGTGCCGGAGTCTTCCCGAGGAAATAAACCGTACACCCGCCGGCGAGAGGATAAAGGAACTCATACACCATTCCGTAGATATGTGCCATAGGCAGCATTGAAACGATGGAGTCATCCGCATGCACAGGGATATGGTCATGTCCGAAAGCTATGGAGCTGCTCAGATTGCCATAAGTAAGCATAACGCCCTTAGGAGCACTGGTAGTGCCCGAAGTATAGTTTATGACGGCCAGTTCATCGAAATTATCAGTCGGAAGGCTGAAGTCATCTTTTCCGAATCCGTTCGGATACGCTGCCCCAAAAGCTTCCTTGCGCCCGTCGAAAGCCTTGCCTATGGACTCATCCGAAGAATAAAGAACGGAGAAATCATCCACATTGACAGCCACTTTCAGAAGAGGCATCTCACTCTTGTCCAATTTGTCCCAGATTTCCTTGTCCGTAAACAGGACAATGCTCTCGGAATGATTCACAAGGCCGGAAATGCTGTCCGGATGGAAATCGCACAGAATGGTCACAGTAACCGCACGATATGCATTGGAGGACAAAAAACTTACCGCCCAACGGGCCGTATTTTTGGCACATATTGCAATTTTGTCTCCCGGTTTGATCCCGGCATTCTCAAAGGCAAGGGCAAACTGAGCGATATGCTCGGCAAGCTGTCCGTTGGTAATAGTTTCTCCTCTGTAGTTGCACAATGCCGGCTTGTCCCACAGAGACTTCATATTGGATTGAATGGTCGCTAAATAATGGCGCATATATCGAATATTTTTGAATCAAGTTGAACAAATTTAATGCTTTGAGATTTATCGCCCAAGGCTTTTTATGAAAAAACTCAATTATTTGCGATATTTGTGGCGAAACAATAAATATCGTGGTAAAAATATGAGGAAAAAGCCCATAGTTGCTATCATTTACGACTTCGACGGCACTTTGTCTCCGGGAAACATGCAGGAATTCGGATTCATTCAGGCCGTAGGCAAGACCAAAGAAGAATTCTGGAAAATGAGCGACAAGATTGCCATAGGGCAGGATGCGTCCAACGTATTGTCTTATATGAAGCTGATGTATGACGAAGCACGCTCCTGCGGAATAGAACTCCGCCGCGAAAGATTCAAGGAGTTCGGCAAGGATATCGAACTTTACGAAGGAATCGCCGACTGGTGGTTCGATGCCGTGAACCGATACGGAAAGCAGCATGGCGTCATCGTGGAGCACTACATAAATTCGTCCGGGCTAAAGGAAATAATCGAAGGAAGTCCTATCGCAGGCAAGTTCAAACACATTTTCGCCGGCTCCTTCATATACAACGACAGGGGCGATGCCGAGTGGCCGGGGGTAGCAGTGGATTATACCGCCAAAACACAGTTCATTTTCAAAATCAACAAAGGCATTTTCAGCGCAAGAGACAACAAGCGTGTAAACGAATCCGTAGCGGAAGACAAGAAGAGAGTACCCTTCTCCCAAATGGTATATTTCGGAGATGGAGACACTGATGTTCCGTGCATGAAAATCGTGAGGATGTTTGGAGGACATTCAATAGCGGTCTTCAACCCCGAGAACCACACCAAGAAAACATCCGCACTCAAGTTGAAAAGACAAGGCCGCGTGGATTTCGCAATACCTGCCAGATACGGCCCCCAGTCAGGAGCCTTTCAGGTGGTTTGCGCAATAATCAACAAAATCAAGGCAGACTACGATCTGCAACACCTCTCGCTATAGGTCATGGAATACAGAAGATTATCAGAAGAAGAATACAGAGACAGAGCATCCCGAATCCTATATGAGGACAATCATCTGCTCATCGTCAACAAATACCCCGGAGACATAGTCCAGGGCGACAAGACAGGGGACGAATGCCTTACTGACATATACAAGGCATTCATAGCACAGCGGGACAACAAGCCGGGCAAAGTCTTCATGGGCGTTCCGCACCGGCTTGACAGACCCGTAAGCGGCATCTGCATATTGGCAAAAACCTCCAAGGCGCTCGAAAGGATGAGCGCCATGTTCCGTAACGGAGATATCCACAAGAAGTATTGGGCATTATGCTGCGGAAAGCCGGACCCCGCAGAAGGAACTCTTGAGAACTGGCTTATCCGCAACGAGAAGCAGAACAAGACATACATAGTGGCTGAAGGCAGCCGGAAGGACGCAAAACTTGCAAGACTCAATTACAAATTCCTCCGCAGCACGGACCGGTATCATTTGGTAGAGGTGGAACTACTCACGGGAAGACATCACCAGATACGCTGTCAGCTTGCCGGCATCGGATGCGTAATAAAGGGAGACCTGAAGTATGGAGCAAAACGCTCCAACCCTGACGGGAGCATAAGTCTTCATGCCCACGAGGTGACATTCACTCATCCGGTACAGAAGACACCGGTACACATAATTGCTGACTTCGTTTCAGCAGAGAATATTCTCCGGGAGTAATGCCCATCTTCATCTTGAAGGCCATTCCGAAAGTGACCTGATTGTGAAATCCGGACCGTTCGGACAACTCAAAAACCTTCAATTTGGGCTCCTTCTCCATAAGTTCAATGGCATATCTTATCCGATAGTCATTAACGAACTGGCAGAAGTTCATCCCGGAAGCGGTGTTGATGGCTTTAGACAGGGTTGTCTTGTTGGTATATACCATAGACGCAAGATTATGGATGGAAAATGTCTCATCAAGATACGGCCTGTCTTCTTCCATGACACGATATACCCGCAGCATCAGTTCCGGCTCTTTTGAGTTCTTTATTTTTTCCGGGTCACGCGGTGCCGAGGCCGACTCCGAATACGCCTTCATCAGAGCTCTCAACTCTTTTTCCTTCCTCTCCCCTATCATAATAAAATGTCCGGTTCTGCTGCAATATAGCAGAAAAGCATAAGTAAAAGCCCCCACGACAGTCAAACCATACATTCCAAAAGGATTCCCGACAACCGCAAGCACAACAGCTTTCTGCACATTCAGAATAGCCAGAAGCATGAGGCGTGATATAAAAAGCATCACATTCCAGAAATCTATTGCCCGAAACAGTCTTCGGACACAGAAATACCTTTCATGAAAACGAATGGCCACAATAGCAAGCACCAGTAAGTCCAACAGAAGATACAATAACCGCACTTCCATGGAAGTCATCAGATATGCTATCTCGACAGCTGCAGACATCAGTGCCAGAACCAAAGTAGGATAACACTTCTCATCACCCACAGGGAAGTTTACCAGAATTATCTCGGCTATAGGCAAGGTCGCTGCAAACAATGATATGCTGAAGCCACGTCCTACTATGGGAAACACCGTCAACACCGGACAGAACGCACAAAACAAAGAGATAAGTTCGGATAAGCGGATACAAGAAAAGGTCATGGTGTTATATTATTTTAAGCAAATATACAACGCCAGACCTTTCCTGACAGGCCTCTCAGACTACTCAGAGCCTGAAATGTATGTTTATTATCTCTTTATTTTCTTTTTTTAGAGAACTTCATGGTATCGAAGCCCTTTCCATAGACCCCGGTCACCGATGACACTGATACGAACGCATCCGGATCAATGGCATTGATGTATTTAAGGAACACACTCAGGTCCGTCTTGCGGGTAATCACCATCACCACGTTCACCTCATTTTTCGTGTACCAGCCCTTTCCGTCAAGAACAGTCACGCCCCTGTGAAGATCGTTCGTGATGGCGTCAGCTATCTCCTTGTACTTGTTGGACAAGACAAATATCTGCACGGACTGACGTGAGCCGGACAGATAGAGGTCAAGCACCGTACTTACAATCACCACAAGGATAAAACCATACACCACGGTGGTAATCTTGTCCGCCCATGGCATAAGAGAGCCGTCAGGCATATATGAAGGTACGAAAAGTGAAGAAAGGATAATCAACACATCCGTCATCATAATCAGCCTGCCCGGAGAGACGTTCCTGTATTTATTGATCATAAGTGCTATGATATCCGTGCCTCCGGTACTTCCTCCCTGCGATATTGTTATTCCTATGCCGGCACCGGAAAGAATGCCTCCCATTATGGTACACATCAGCTTTCCGTTGTCGATGGCAAGAATCTGGGTAATGTCCGAAGGCATCACGGACTGCATGATATTCATCGCAACGGACGCAAGTATGGTAGCATAAATGGTCTTGCCGCCAAAACCTTTCCCCAACACGAAAAGCGCAGCCGTAATCAGGCCCATATTCACCACAAAATACGTATAACCGATTCTGATTCCCGTAGCGTACTGTATAATGGAAGCTATACCGGTAACACCGCCACCGATAAGATTGTTAGGGACAAGAAACGTAGTCCAACCCAATACGTATGCAAGAACACCTATTGTAATGAGGACATATTCTTTGAATGTCACCAATACATTTTTTTTAAGAATGTCCATAATGCTTATTTCTTTTTCTTCTTAAGCGATACTCCAGTTTTAATCTCTTCAAAGCCCTCCCCATACACATTGTTGGTAGGAGAGATTGACATGAAGGCGCGAGGGTCCACCTCTTTTATCACTCTGGTAAGAGACGGAAGTTCTTTCTGATTTATAAGGATAAGCAGAACGTCCTTGTCTTTCTTCGTGTACCAGCCCTGGGCTTTGAGGAGAGTCACCCCACGGTCCATATTGGTAATAATATGATCCGCTATCTCCTTGTAGTGTTCGGAGAAAACAAGCAACTGATAAGAAGAGCGCTTTCCGCCCACCACGATATCTATCATAAGGGAGAATACCACAAGTTCTTCCAAGCCATAGCACATATCCGAGAAATTCTTCTCCGGAAGGAACAGAAGCAGCGAGCAGATTACCACATCCGTGACAAGATAAATCATACTCAACGATATGGGCCAGTATTTATTGACCATCAGAGAAATGATATCAGTACCGCCCGTACTTCCTCCATATCTTAGAATCAGTCCTATACCGATAGCCTCTATCGCACCGGCAAAAACAGGTATAAGCACCCTTTCCTGAATAAACAGGAACTCTCCAGGCGCACTGTGAAGGGAGTCGAGACTGCCCACCAGACCCATCGCCAGCGAAGATACCACTATACAATAGATAGTCTTGAATCCAAAACCTATCCCCATGGCAAGAACCGCCACGATAATAAGCACTGCATTGATCACAATATAGGAGTACTGAGCCTGAATGAATCCTCCCGTGGCGTACTGGACGATAGTACAGAGTCCCATCATTCCGCCGGCAGACATTCCATTAGGTATCATGAATCCCTCCCATGCGAATGCAAAAAGGAAAGAAGCGACAGTGAGAATCAGATAATCCTTCACCGTGCTCAAGAGTTTACGCCTGTCCGTCATTTCAATACTATGTTTATAATTCTACCTGGAACTACTATTACCTTGACTATATTCATGCCGGCAGACCACTTGGCCGTCTGTTCAAGAGAACGCACCTGAGCCTCCACTTCAGCAGGGGTCGCGCTCTTGGCCATATCTACCGTAAACCGCATCTTGCCATTGAACTGCACCGGATAAGTAACAGTATCATCGGCAGCATACGCAGCCACATATTCAGGGAACCTGGCGTATGTCACACTGCCTTCATTGCCAAGCGAATGCCACAGCTCTTCAGACACGTGCGGTGCAAAAGGAGAAAGGAGAACCACCAGAGGCTCGAGAATCTCCCTCTTGGCACACTTGAGGGCTCCAAGTTCATTGACAGCAATCATGAACGCACTGATTGTGGTGTTGTACGAGAATACTTCTATATCTTCCTGCTCCTTGGCAATAAGTTTATGAAGGACTTTCAATTCTTCCGGCGTAGCCTTATCATCGACAACAAGCCACTTTTCCCTGTCATAGAAGAGACGCCAGAACTTCTTCAGGAAACGGTTCACTCCGTCAATTCCCTTTGTATCCCACGGCTTGCTCTGCTCCACAGGGCCGAGGAACATCTCATAAAGTCTCAAAGTATCAGCACCGTACGTATTGCAGATATCATCCGGATTCACCACATTATACATACTCTTGCTCATCTTTTCCACTGCCCATCCGCAGATATACTCTCCGTCTTCCAATATAAACTCGGCGTTCTCAAACTCCGGGCGCCATTTGCGGAAAGCCTCGACATCAAGCCTGTCATTATGCACGATATTGATATCCACATGCATCTCCGTCGTATCGTAAGAAGACTTGAGTCCGGCAGAAACGAACGTATTCGTCCCCACAATTCTGTACACGAAATTCGAGCGTCCCTGAATCATGCCCTGATTGACAAGTTTGCGGAACGGCTCATCCTCGCACACATACCCTAAATCATAAAGGAACTTGTTCCAGAATCGAGAATATATCAGATGTCCTGTGGCATGCTCGGTACCGCCTACATACAAATCCACACTGCGCCAATACTCATCGGCTTCCTTGCTCACAAGCGCCTTGTCGTTGTGAGGGTCCATATATCTGAGATAGTAGGCACTTGAACCTGCAAATCCAGGCATCGTGCTCTTCTCCAACGGATAGCCCTTATATGTCCAGTCCTTGGCACGGGAAAGCGGCGGCTGACCGTCAGGAGACGGTTTGTAAGAATCTATTTCAGGGAGTCTCAAAGGAAGTTCCGACTCCGGAAGCGGCGTTGGAATACCATCCTTATAGTAAATCGGGAAAGGTTCGCCCCAATAACGCTGACGTGAGAAAATAGCGTCCCTCAAGCGATAATTGGTCTTTCTGTGTCCCAGCCCGTGCGCCTCAACATAGTCTTTTGCAGCCTCGATGGCATCCTTTACCTTCATACCGTTCAGGAAGCCCGAATTGCACATCACTCCGTCCTTGGCATCAAAACTCTGCTCAGACACGTCACAACCCTCAATCAACGGCACAATCGGAAGCCCGAACTTCTTCGCAAACGCATAATCCCTGCTGTCATGCGCAGGCACAGCCATGATGGCACCGGTTCCATAACCGGCAAGCACATACTCGGATATCCAAATAGGCACCTTCTCTCCGGTAAGGGGATTTATTCCATAAGAACCGGAGAATACTCCGGTAACGGACTTTGTCTCCGCAATCCTCTCCCGCTCCGTTTTCTTCTTGACAGACGCCACGTACGCAGCCACTTCCTCTTTGCAGTCCTCCGTTGTCAACTGCTCCACAAGCTCGCTTTCAGGAGCCAGCACCATGAATGTCACGCCGAATACGGTATCGGCGCGCGTCGTAAAGATAGTGATCGGAAGATGCTTGTCCCCGCACACAGTATCAAAGACCATTTCAGTTCCTTCAGAGCGGCCTATCCAGTTGCGCTGCATCTCTTTCAGCGAATCCGACCAGTCAAGAGTCTCAATTGAGTCGAGCAGACGGCCGGCATACGCTGACACGCGGAGCTGCCACTGCGTCATCTTCTTCTGCTCGACAGGATATCCGCCTCTTACGCTCAATCCGTCCTTCACCTCATCGTTGGCCAGAACAGTTCCAAGTCCTTCGCACCAATTGACAGATGTCTCACCCTGATAAGCAATCCTGTAACGCATCAGAATATCCGACTTTTCCTTCTCGGACGCAGACTTCCACTGCTCCGGCGACACGTCATCATACCCCTCGCTTTCAAATCGGCTGACAAGCTCGGATATTGGCCTTGCCCGGTCTGCGGAAGGGTCATACCAGCTGTCAAACATCTTCAGAAAAGCCCACTGCGTCCATTTGTAGAACTCAGGATCACAGGTACGCACTTCCCTGTCCCAATCGTACGAAAAGCCGATACGGTCCAACTGACAGCGGTAACGCTTCACATTCTCTTCCGTAGTGACCTCTGGATGCTGACCAGTCTGGATGGCATATTGCTCCGCCGGAAGTCCGAAGGCGTCATATCCCATAGGATGAAGGACATTGAACCCCTTCAGTCTCTTGTATCTGGCATAAATATCACTCGCAATGTATCCAAGAGGGTGACCGACATGAAGTCCTGCGCCTGAAGGATAAGGGAACATGTCAAGCACATAATACTTGGGTTTGGAGCTGTCCTCCTTTACCTTGAACTCTTTATTGGCTGCCCAATAGGCCTGCCACTTCTGCTCAATCGACTTGAAATCGTAATCCATCGTATATTTCTTTATTTTCTTTTTTGCAATTTAAAATCCACATACACCGACATGGCGCATTTCACTTTCTTCCCGCCCATCATGGCCGGCTTCCAGTCCGGGGACGAAGAAATGACCCTTACAGCCTCCGCATCCAGAAGTTCATCCACACCTTTCGCCACCTTGACATCAGTGACCTTGCCTTTCTGGTCAATTATAAAATCCACGAGCACCCTGCCCTGTATTCCGTCCCGCACCGCTTCCCGAGGATATCTCTGATACACATATACCCACTTGCGCAGGAAATCAGAGGGGTCACTGGAACCAAGGAAACGAGGTTTCACGTCACAGTCCGCATAGGAATAGACATCACCGGAACTCTGTCTCGCCCGCACGGCATTGTCTCTTCTGAACTCTATGGCCTTCCTGTTGACAAGGGACAGTGAAAAATTGTAGATATACTCAAGTTCCCGCTCCATGTCCTGATATTCAAGAATGGACGGGGTGTCTCTCTCAGTATTGTATTCGGGATACATCCCGGTAGTGAACAAGACAGAAGGAATCTCTTTTTCGTAGAAGGATCTATGATCGGATGCCACCGGTTCCTCAGCCACGACACGAGGCAGCACCGGCTGAAGCGTACCGGAAAGTTCCGCAATCAGGTCATTGATATCCTGATTGGACGACGTATAGGCATAGAACCCGTTGGATGGAAGTCCGAGCATATCGAGGTTGACACAGGCGTCAATCCTGATTCCGTTGCCGAACGACCGGTTGAGAAAATACCATGATCCGGCAGAAGAGTTCTGCGAGGCTCCGGCCGCAAGGAAAATGACCGAACGCTTCAGAAGCACCCTGTTGATACTAAGCTTTCTGGCAAGCTGGAGCATCATTGAAAGGCCAGAAGCGTTTCCATTGGCCCCATAATAAATCTTGTCATGCTGCTCCCTGTTGATATTTATGCGGGCGGAGCCCAAATTGTCCATCCTGGCACATATCACCACATAGCGGTTTTTCAGCTCCTTGTCATATCCGGGAATAAAAGCCACCACATTCCGCGAACGCAGCGTATCTCCCGACTCCTGAAGGATACCGAACGTCTCCAATCCGTCCCCGCTCAGGAATTCAAGTCCGTATGATGCAAATTCCGAACTGATGAATTCCGCTGCCATCCTCTCGCCTTCCGAGCCGGCGGCCCGTCCTTCCAGCATTGCGGAAGCAATGTACCCCACCTGCTCTTTCATGCTGCTGACAACCTCACTGTCACTCAGGCCCTCAAGCGAAGACCCGGCAAACTGTGCAAAACAGTTTGTCGAGACCAGAACAACCAATAACGTAACGAATTTTTTCAGCATAGCCTATCTGTTGTTGAGAATCCATGCGTCCGGACAGAATCCGCTCTCCCGCACCTGCTTAAGGGAATGATACGCATCTGTCAGTCGGTCGGAAGGACAGACGCCCACCGCGGTGAATCCGTTGCGATAGCGTATCATAGTTGCTGGATATCCGGAAAGGTTAGCATTTTCCGAGAACTTCCGGGCATTGTCCTGATTCGAAAAAGCGCCCACCACAATGTAATAGGCATGCGGCAACCGGCTTCTCTCCTCATCCGAGAGTTGCCTGGCCTCTACCAGTGAGCTATTGAGAATACGTATGGAGTCAAGTGTCGCAAGAGAATCTGACAGCTGCCTCTGCACTGTCTTAAGCGAGTCAATCCTGTCATTGTGCGCTTTCTGTTCCATCTCTATAGCAGCACGCTTCTTCTCAATATCAGAAGACGTCGGTCTTCCTGCAATTCTTCTGAACAAATCGCAAGAAGAAACGCTAATGCAAAGAAGCAGTAGAACTGCTGTTTTCGAGGCGCAAAATCTCATATATTCTGACAATTAACCTAATCTGCAAATTTAGTAAAAGTTTTTGAGTTAAATAGATTACTTAATTCCAGCCGCCGCCAAGAGCCTTGTAAAGACTTACCAACGCAAGATTCTCCCGGGTTTTGGCCTCGTTGAATTCAATTTGGGAGGACAAATACTTACGCTGGGCATCCAATACGTCGATATAACTGATAACGCCGTTGATGTACTGACTGTTCGCCAGAGCGATATACTTCCCGGCAGCCTCTTCCATTACAGATTTAGCATAGGAATCGGAACGCGCCGACTGGAACCCGACGGTAGCATCATAAACCTCTCTGAATGCCTGTAAAACAGCCTTCTCATATTTGAGACGGGACTGCTCATAAGAAGATACCGCTGCCTTCATTGCCGCTTTACGCTTTCCGAACTCTAAAATCGGAGAAGCCAGCGTAGCACCGGTAAACCAGAACGGAGAGTTCAAAAAACTCTTGAGCTCATCATTTTCCAGACCTGCACCGAGATTTATCACGAAGGACGGAAAACGCTCCGCATTGGAAATACCCACACGTGCCTCGGCCGCCTTCAACGAATGCCGCGATGCCATCAGATCAGGCCTGCGCTTCAAAATGTCAGACAAAACGCCCGTCGGCACATCAGAATCACCGTAAATGTCCGAAGCCGAGACATTTCGCGCAATTTCCTTAGGATACGAGCCGGTAATAAAGCACAACTCGCTCTCCTTCAGCGCAATCTGTTTCTCAAGATCAGGAATCATCGCCTTGGACGAAGCAAATTCCACAAGAGCCTGCCGGTAAGGAATCTCCGAAGTCAGACCACCCTCGGCCCTGAGTTTTGCCTGTTTCACGGATTCACGCCTGGTCTCCACGGTATTGGAAACAATCTCCATCTTCCGGTCCAAGCCGACAAGCTCATAATAGGCGGACGCCACACTGGCCACAATACTCATTCTCACAGACTTCTGCGCATCCTCGGCAGCCAGGTAATCAACCAGTTTCTCCCGGTTTGCCCATTTCAGGCGTCCCCAGAAATCCACTTCCCAGCTAAGCGAAGCCTTTAACCCGAATTCAATATCGTCAGGACTTTTGCTTGTGCCACCATAATTGCTATGATCATCCTGCGCATAAGCTTTCGCAGACACGGCAGGCAGTTGGGAAGCCTTCTGCATCCTGTATTTGTAGCGCAGTTCATTGAGCCTTTCCGCCGCTATCAGCACATCTTTGTTGTAAGTCAGCGCAGTCTCTATAAGTTCCTGGAGTTCAGGCTCCTTAAAGACATCCTTCCAGCCCAGGTCCGCAATGCTGCCATCCCCGTCCTGCGCGAAGAAGGCCTGCGGTACTGACTCCAAATCCGGTTCCTGACAATATCTTGACGTCGAGCAGGAGTTCAAAGTCATTGCAGAAGCCGCCACTAATACCAGTATTGACATAAACGACTTCCCACCTCCGATAATTGTTTTCATTTTCGGACGCATTTTAGAGAGATACGCCTTCATTTTGTATATCGTCACAAAGAAAAACGGCACAAAAACAATTCCGACCGATATGCCTACAATCATACCGAAGAAGACACCGGTTCCGATATTCTGACGGCTTTCCGAGCCGGGACCGCTTGCGAACACCAACGGAAGCATACCGAGGATAAACGCCAATGACGTCATCACAATCGGCCTGAATCTGAGTTTTGCGGCAGTTATGGCCGCTTCCACCACATCTTTCCCGGATTCCACCTCATCCTTGGCGAACTCCACAATCAGAATCGCATTCTTGGCCACCAGACCCACCAGCATCACAAGACCGATCTGGAAATAAATATTGCTTTCCATGCCCAGTATCGCAACACCGAGGTACGCACCGGCAATGGCTATCGGCAATGACAATATCACAGCCACAGGGACCAGCCAGCTTTCATATTGGGCGGCAAGGAACAGGAACACGAAAAGCAGAGCCAATGCCAGGACGAGACCTGTCTGACCGCCTTCCTTCTTCTCCTGATAAGACATTCCGCTCCATTCCACACCTATGTTGTCCGGCAAATGCTCGTCCGCGACTTTCTGAAGTATGGCCAAGGCATCTCCCGAACTTACACCATTGGCAGCTTCACCATTGATGGTAGAGGAATTGTACATATTGAACCTCTTGATCGTACCAGGACCGGTGGTATAATGCGTGTTGCCCAGGGCATTGACAGGAATCATTGTCCCGCCGGAACTCTTCATAAAGAAGAGATTCAAATTGTCCGTATGGGCACGGTATGGTGCATCAGCTTGAATATAAACACGATAGATACGGTTATACATATTAAAGTCATTCACGTAGATTGCACCCGTGAAGGCTTTAAGCGTCGCGAAAACATCCGCCATTGACAAGCCCAAAAGCTGAATCTTGTCACGATCCGCATCGAAATACAACTGAGGAATATCCGCCTGCATGCCGGAAGAAAGACCGGTCAGTTCCTTCCTCTTCGACGCATAATAAAGCAGTGTATCCGTAGCATTCTGCAAATCCTGATATGTGGCATCCCCTCTGGCCTCCAGAACCATGGAGAAACCGCCGGAAGTACCAAGTCCAGGAATGACAGGCGGCGTACTTATATAAACCTTGCTCTCCGGATAACGGGACAACGTATCTCTTACCATCGCGATGGTCTTGGTCATGTCCGCCACCTTACGCTGGTTCCAAGGCTTGAGTATCACTGTCAGCGTGCTGCCGGACTGTGTAGTTCCCACGCGCGGGCTTGATCCCGTAACATTGAGCACGTAATCCACATCATGCTGACGCAGCAGAAACTCCATCGCCCTGTCGGTAACAGCCCTCGTACGCTCGAGCGTCGCACCCATCGGGAGTTCCAGTTCGACCGTAAAATACCCCTGATCTTCCTTAGGAATAAAACTCTGAGGGACAATGCGAGCCAATACGAAAATTCCGATTATGGCAACACCGAAGAAAGCGAACATCCTTCTGGAGTTATTGACAGCCAGACGCACCATCTTCGTGAAGAATGACGTTCCGGAGTCCATCCACAGATTTATCTTGTTGAAAAGAAAGTTCTTGGAGCCGCCTTCGCTATGAGGCCTGAGGAACTTCGAGCACATGACCGGGCTCAATGTAAGCGCCACAATCGTCGATATGATAACTGATACCGCAATAGTTACGGTGAATTGGCGAAACAGTTGACCGGTAATGCCCGAAAGGAAACTCACCGGCACGAATACGGCACAAAGCACCAGGGACATGGCGACAAGCGCACCGCCTATCTCGCGCATTGCTTTCTTTGTCGCCTCGTATGGAGACAGATGCTCGGTCGCCATGATACGGTCCACATTTTCCACCACGACAATCGCGTCATCGACCACAATTCCGATTGCCAGAATAAGTCCCAGCAAGGTCATCATATTCAGCGAGAACCCGAATATGAGCATAACCCCGAAAGTACCTATCAACGAAATCGGTACGGCAATGGCAGGGACCAATGTCGCCCTGATGTTCTGCAACGAAAGGAATACTACCAGAATGACCAGGAAGAGAGCCTCGAACAGTGTCCTGTACACATGATGTATAGACTCCGAGATGTATGTGGTCATGTCGAACGGAATGTTGTAGGACATGCCTTCAGGGAAGCTTGCGCTTATCGCTTTCATCTCGGTCCGGACATTTTCCGCCACTTCCATGGCATTGGCGCCAGGAAGCATATAGACATTGACAACGGCAGCATTGCGGGCGTTGATACCGCTCTCGGTATTGTAGGATTGGGCTTCGAGCGAAACTCGTGCAACATCCTTCAGCCTGATGATTGCGCCGTCTTCGTCAGTACGGACGACGATATTCTCAAATTCCTCCACAGAAGACAAACGTCCCGGGGCCGTAATCGGAATCGTCACATCCACATCTGCAATAGGCTGCTGTCCAAGCACTCCGGCCGCCGCTTCACGGTTCTGGTCTTTCAACGCGCTCTGCAGGTCTTTTACCGTGATTCCAAGACTCGCCATTTTGTCCGGCTGCACCCATATCTGCATGGCATAATAACGGCTGCCGACATTGGAAACGCCTCCCACACCTGCAACGCGCCTGAGCCTGTCCTGAATATTCAACGTCGTGTAATTGCTCAGGTACACTTCATCGAATTTCGGGTCATCGGACATTATGGTTATCGTCATCAATTTGCTGGACGATTCCTTCTCCACGGAAATGCCGTTCTGCACCACTTCCGCCGGAAGTCTGGACTCAGCCAGCTTCACACGATTCTGAACCTCCACCGCAGCAAGGTCCGGATCGGTCGAAATATCGAAGGTCAATGTCGCTGAATACCAACCGCTGTTGGAGCTGCTCGACTCCATGTAGAGCATCCCCGGAGTACCGTTGAGCGACTGCTCGATAGGAGTGGCGACCGCCTGCGAAACGGTCTGGGAATTGGCTCCCGGATATGACGTGGAGACACTGACTACCGGAGGAACAATTTTCGGATACTGATCTACCGGAAGCAGCGTCAGTCCGATAATTCCCACAAGTACGATTATAATAGATATGACAGTCGAGAATACCGGCCTGTCAATGAAAAAATCCGATTTCATAAGTAGTTACTCCTGCTCAATAGAACCATAAGGCACAGCTTCCACCTTGTCTCCGTGCGAGAGTTTGTGCTGTCCCTCCACAACAATAACCTCATTGGCTCTCAAGCCGCGTTCCACTACGGTGACATTCTCCACTTCAGGTCCCGTCTGGATAAAGCGCTTCTCCACGGTACCGTCATTCTTCACCACGAAAATAAACGTTCCGCTCTTCTCTATGGTGATGGCCTTTGTAGGCACCGCTACGGCGTTTTCCCGGACATCCAGCAATACTCTCACGTTGGTGAACTGACCCGGAAGAAGCTCCCTGTCAGGATTAGGCATCTCGGCACGCACGGAAAAAGTACCTGATTTGGCATCTACCAGCGGATCCGCGAAATCCACCAGTCCCTTGTATTTGTACTGAGACTTGTCCGCCAGCGTTATGGTAACATATGGATTCCAATGGCGGCTGGTATCCTGCTGTCCAAGATTCACATTTCTGGCCTTGGACTTCTGGTAATCCAGATCCGTCATCTTGAACTCCACCAAAACGGTATCACTCTTGACGACATTGGCCAGAAGCGACTGCGCCCCGGGACCTACCAACGTACCGATATCCACATGCCTCTCACTGATATATCCGCTTATAGGTGAGCGGACTGTAGTATAACTCAATGCCAGACGGGCTTCAGTGAGATTGGCCTCGCTGACATGGACATCAGCCTTGGCACTTTCATACGCCGCCACAGCATTGTCCAAATCCAGCTGGCTGGCCGCCTTCTGCTCGAACAGCGGCCTGATTCTGTCAAGGTCACGCTCCGCTTTAAGGGCAATCGCCTTGTTTTTGGCAACCAGAGCTTCCGCCCTGTCCACCTGAGCCTTATATTGTTTAGGGTCAATGATAAAGAGTACCTGATTCTTGTTTACGCGCGTACCCTCTTCGAACATCATTTTCTCCAGATAACCTTCCACCCTCGCCCGGACTTCCACAAACTGCTGAGCGCGAATCTTTCCAGGGAATTCTCCATAAACCTCCACATTGCGTGTGCGGACGGTATCCACACCCACGATAGGAAGAATCTCTTCCACATGTTTCGGCCGCAGAAAAATAATGAGCACTACTGCCACACAAACGACTGCAGCAACCGCACCAATGATTGTCTTTTTATCCAATTTACGCATAAAAACTAGTTTCAAACGAAAAACCTGAAATTAAATCGTGCAAAGTTAATCAATGGGAGCGAAGAATAAAATAAATAGCCGAATCAGTAGCGACTTTGAGACGGAACTTGCTATATTTGCAGCAGTATGCGTAACTGTCTAATATCAATTCTGTTGTTCTTATCCACATTTGGAACTTCAGCCCAGACATATTTTGACTTCAAAGTTCCTTTTCCCCCGGCAGCCATGAAAAGGAATGATACACTGAGCGTGCTCATATTGGGAGACGTGATGATGCACGCCCGACAATTGGAATACGACTACACGGAATTTCTCGAAGAGATGAGACCTCTTATCGAAGAGGCCGACTTCAGCATAGCAAATATGGAATTCTCCCTCGGAGGAAGGCCCTACAGCGGCTATCCCGCATTCAGTGCACCAGACGGATATGCAAGTTATGTGAGGGACTGCGGGACGGACGTATTCCTTATGGCCAACAACCATATTCTGGACCGCGGTGCCAAAGGGCTTGAACGCACCATAAGCGTCTATGACAGCCTGAACGTATGGCGGTGCGGAGTTGCCAAAGATGTCAGGGAACAAAGCAGCAGTTACCCGCTGATACTCCGCCGGAACGGAATCAGCGTCGCACTCATAAACTTTACCTACGGCACCAACTCCACATCACGAAAAGAATACCCTCACGTCAACATGATGGACAAAAACGAAGTACGACTGTCCATCCAGAAAGCCAGGGAAAGAAAAGCCGACTTCATACTTGCCCTGCCACATTGGGGCAACGAATACCAGCTCCGGCACAGCAAGGAACAGGAAGAATGGGCGGAGTGGCTCGTAAAAGAAGGCGTGGACGCAATAGTCGGGGCACATCCGCATGTCGTTCAGGACACTACGCACATATCCGGGGTCCCGGTCATCTATTCGCTCGGGAACTGTATCTCCAACATGAGTGCGACCAATACCAGACTGGGGCTTGCCGTAGAACTCAAATTCATCAGAAACGGGGACAAGACCTCTCTTGACGAGCCGGTCCTGCACTTCACATGGTGCACGCTTCCTGGACGGTTGACCCACACCTATAAGACAATCCCGATAAAAAAGTGGGCCAGCCGTAAAAACGACTGGCTCACCAAATCTGACTATGACAACATGATCAGCACCCTTGAACGGGTATGCAAAATCACGTCCATTGAGTACAACTACTGAGCTACAAATGCACTGTATTTGTCATACTTCTCTGAGTATTCACCACCTTCGCTGATGAAACGGTAGCATGCGTTCTTGAGGTATTCTGCAACACTTGCCTTAACTACATCGTCCTTTGACATCTCGAATGCCTTCTCGAACGGAGCGATGCAAGACTTGAGAGCGGTCTCGAACTCGCCCATGATAGCCATATACTTGGCGTCATCCATCTCATTTGAAGCCTTCTCCTGAAGAGCAACTGCGAGATTGTAGAAGTGGATACCCTCTCCGATATAACCCCACTCATAGTTAGGATCAACCTCCGCACACTTACGGTAAGCGACTACAGCCTCATCAAGACGGCCAAGCTGCTCGTTGATGTTGCCCTCAACATAGTAAAGAGAAGCGTTGGTAGGCTCATTCTTCTTAGCCTCGTCAAGAAGCCCGAACAAACGGTTTGTGTCGTCGCCGCTCTTGATATAGTAGTTGATAAGACCTACGAGGATAGCCTGGCTCTGAGGGAACTTGGAGAAGCCCTCCTCAAGATACTTCTTGCTTGCCTCCTGATTGCCGTTCTTGTCTGCAATATCTGCAAGCTTTGCATAGGAGTCTCCATCCGTACCGTAAACGCCGACCTTGACGCCATCGAGGAACAGCTTCTCGGCACGAGCCAAGTCATTGGCGCTCCATGCAGTGTATGCTGCGTTATATACGGCGTTGGTGTCAACTACGCTGAGAGGTGCGGTTGCAGAAACCTTGGCTGCCTTCTCGAAATATACGGAAGCCTGTCCCATATTGCCAAGAGAATAGCTTGCGAATGCATCCTCTGAATACTCTTCAGCAATATTCTTGAGCGCGTTAGTTATTTCCTTTGTCTTCTGTCCCTTTGCATCAAGCTGGGCTGCCTTGGCATACGCATCAACGGCCCCGTCAAGAGCGTTCTCCACAACAGGAGCGGTAACTTCTATGATGGCAAGCTGTCCTTCAGGTGAGAAATAGTAATTCTTGTGTGAATATACCACCTTGGTATAAGTGTTGCCGTTCAACTGAACAGTCTCCTCGGACACCGGCTTTTCCATGCCGCCCAAAAGCGACAATTCCTGCCGTGACATACCGACCCACACATTTCCCTTGGAGAAACTGTATGCGTCCATCAGTGTCTTGCCATACTTGATCCACGTGGCCGGCTTGACGTTCTGCTTAGGATTTACGGTAGCTGCCTCAGCTTTCTCCACAGCGGCCTTTGCAGCCTGGCTGCTCTTTGGCTGAGCCTGCATGTCAACTGCCGCAATGGCGGCTGCGACTGCAAATACGTAAAGGATTTTCTTCATACTGATATTCGTTAATGTTAATTAATCTTCATTTTGTGTTGTTTCTTCTGCAACCTCTTCGTCCTCTGACTTGGCCACAGGGCAGACGGCGGCAATCGAATCTCCCTCCCTTATGTTGATGAGCTTGACTCCCTGCGTTGCGCGCCCGGCAATTCTGATTTCAGATACAGCCATTCTTATGGTCAGTCCTGACTTGGTGATAATCATCAGGTCGTTCTCCTCAGTAACGTCCTTGATAGCCACCAGGGTACCGGTCTTATCAGTGATATTGATGGTCTTGACACCCTTGGCGCCTCTTGAGGTCAATCTGTACTCTTCATAATCAGAACGCTTGCCGAAGCCGTTCTCACTTACCACCAGAATGCTGTGCCCCGAAACATCTTCAGCATCCATCTTATGTGCTATGGCCCCTATCACCTCGTCATCATCCTCGATGGAAATTCCCCTTACACCTGACGAGTTACGTCCGAGAGCCCTGAGTTCCATTTCATTGAAACGGCAGCAACGTCCTGCCTTGGCAGCAATAAGTATATTTTCCGTACCATCGGTCAGAAGAGCATCAAGCAATTCGTCTCCCTCACGGATATTGATTGCAATTATACCCTTGTTGCGGCTGCGTTTGTTGGAGTACTCGGAAAGTGTGGTCTTCTTCACCACGCCCCGCTTGGTAACCAACGTCACGAAATGGCTGTTCGTATAATCCGCATCCTCAATTGATCTGACATTCAGGTATGTCCTGATGGAGTCAGACGAATCAATAGACAGCAAATTCTGTACCGCCCTACCCTTGGATGTCCTTGAGCCCTCCGGAAGTTCATACACTTTGAGCCTGTAACACATACCCTTGTCGGTAAACAACAGCATGGTAGAGTGCATGTTGGCCACATAGATGTGCTCTATGAAATCCTCTTCCCTCGTAGAGCTGGCTTTCTTGCCTACGCCGCCTCTTGCCTGCGTTTTGAATTCGGTAAGAGAAGTTCTCTTTATGTATCCGAGGTGAGATATGGTGATAACCACATCTTCGTCGGCATAGAAGTCCTCAGGGTTGAACTCATCGTCAGAGAGTGTAATCTCTGAGCGGCGGGCATCACCGTATTTGGCCTTGAGTTCCATAGACTCCTTCTTCACGATGGCAAGCTGCTCCTCGTCACTTGAGAGAATCTGCTCGCAGCGGGCGATAAACTTCTCAAGCTCATCGTACTCGTTCTGCAATTTCTCTTTTTCGAGTCCTGTGAGCTGGCGAAGACGCATCTCCACAATGGCGGATGCCTGAATGTCATCGAAGCCAAACCGCTCGGAAAGAGTCATCTTTGCAGCATCCACGCTTGATGAGGCCTTGATAATGGCTATAATCTCATCAATTACGTCAATCGCCTTGAGAAGTCCTTCGAGGATGTGAGCCCTCTTCTGCGCCTTGTCAAGTTCGAACCGTGTCCTGCGGACCACCACCTCATGTCTGAAATCCACAAAAGTGGACAGCATATCCTTGAGCGTAAGCGTGCGCGGGCGTCCGTTCACAAGGGCCACATTGTTGATGGAGAAACTGCTCTGGAGAGCTGTATATTTGTACAACGTATTGAGAACCACGCTCGCATTGGCGTCTTTCTTGATGATAAACTCAATGCGGATTCCCTCACGGCTGGTAAGCTCGCGTATGTCCGAGATTCCCTCTATCTTCTTGTCGCGGACCATTTCGCTGATGCGGGCCAGCATATCGGCCTTGTTCACCATATATGGGACCTCAGTCACCACAATGGCCTCACGTCCGTTCTCTATTTCCTCAATTTCGGCTTTAGCCCTGATGACAACGCGTCCGCGTCCCGTATTGTAAGCATCGACAATTCCCTGGCGACCCATTATTATACCTCCAGTCGGGAAATCCGGACCCTTGATATACTCCATGAGCTCCTCGGTGGTAATATCAGGATTGTCAATATATGCACAAATCGCATCGCAGCATTCTCCGAGATTGTGAGGGGCCATATTTGTGGCCATTCCCACGGCAATACCGGAAGAACCGTTGAGAAGCAGCAGCGGTGCCTTGGTAGGAAGCACTGTAGGTTCTTCGAGCGAATCATCGAAGTTCAGTGTCATATCCACCGTATTCTTCTCTATATCGCCAAGTACGTCTTCGGCCATCTTCTCAAGTTTGGCCTCAGTGTACCTCATGGCTGCCACAGGGTCACCGTCCATGGAACCGAAATTTCCCTGACCATACACGAGCGGGTACCTCTGATTCCAATTCTGTGCAAGACGAGCCATGGCATCATAAACGCTGGAATCTCCATGAGGGTGAAACTTACCGAGCACTTCACCCACAATACGGGCAGACTTTTTGGTTTGCCCACCGTAGTTCAGGCCAAGTCCGTCCATTCCGAAAAGAACGCGACGCTGTACCGGTTTCAATCCATCCCTTGCATCAGGAAGAGCTCGGGAGACAATAACGGACATCGAATAATCGATGTAAGCGGTGCGCATTTCATGATCAATTTCCACCGGCTCTATAATGCCCGTTGTCTCTTCCTTGACTGCGTCAAGATTCCTTATCTCATCATTCATATTATCTTTCAAACACTATAAGTTGCAAATATGCAAATTTACGATAAAAATCCGAGATTTTTGCTATTTTTACTCCGAATTTGGGTTTATGGATATCAAGTACTCACAGAATGCTCAGCGTATTCTCATATACGCAAAAGAAGAAGCGATGCGCACCGGTCATATCACCGTAGGCGCAGACCACATCCTGCTCGCTCTTCTGCGCTACCGTAACAACGATGTCTGCGCTGCCCTGCAGGAACTCGGCATCGATCTCGACCGGATGAAAGCCGACATCGACCACGCCGTTTTCAAAGACAAGGCCATCCCATTCGAAAAATTCAGCAGCATACACCCAAGCAAAGCAGCCGCCGGCATTTTGGAAATGGCAGGATACGAATCGCTCAAATCCCATAGCGATGCCGTCTTCCCCTCCCATATCATGCTTGCCGTCTGCCGCACAAGCGGCAGTGCGGGTTCCGATCTTTTGAAATCCTATGGCGTAACTTACAACTCGCTTCGCGACCGTTTCTCGACCATGGGAGCACTCCGGAGAACCGACTCCGAGAGTGAAACAAAAAAAACTTTCGGAGCCATCACCGACAAACTTGTCGAATTGATAAACCCCGAAAGTAAGAATATAACTTATACCAGTTGATTACCTTGTAAGTCTGTCAAGAGCAAGAACCACAAGCTCCTTCACGCGAGGCTTATAGTCCGTATTGGCATCCTTGAGATAACGGTGAGCGATGGCGCAGCACACAGTGCCGGCGTTGTGCCCCAGCTTGGCCGACATTCCGGCAAGGGCGGAACCCTCCATTTCAAAGTTGGTAATCTTATATCCGTCGAACTCGAATGTCTCGAAATCCTCGAGCATATTAGGCATGGCAAGTCCCTGACGCACGACTCTGCCCTGCGGCCCGTAGAAACCGGAAGCAGAAATTGTCATTCCCTTTACAGTGCAGTCCGCAAACTTGGCAATAAGCTTGTCAGAAGCTCTCACGAAATAAGGATCCGGCAGATGCTTGTCCCAGTGTACATGCTTTTTGAAAGCCTCTTCAAAATCAAGAAGGGCTATCCGGTCACGATTGTCATACCAGTTGAGCAGTCCGTCGCATCCCACGGAAATATGCGAGAAAATGAAGGCTCCGAGAGGGATTTCCGGCTGAATGGCACCGCATGTGCCTATACGCAAAATATCAAGCGTGCGATGCTCCGGCTTGACTTCACGCGTAGTGAAGTCCACATTGGCAAGAGCGTCAAGCTCGGTCATCACAATGTCGATATTGTCTGTACCTATACCGGTGGACAGCACGGTCACTCTCTCGGAGTTGTACCGGCCTGTCATCCACACGAATTCGCGTGAAGCACCTTCACATTCCACCTTCTCAAGAAGAGGTCTGAACATTTCCACTCTTCCAGGGTCCCCGACAAGAATCACTTTGTCGGCAAGTTGGTCAGGACGGATATGTATGTGAAATACGGAACCGTCCGAATTGATTATCAGTTCTGATTCTGGGATTCTCATTATTTGTGTTTTTTGGTTGAACGAAGTCTTGAGGAACTGCGAACCATAAGTTCGTCAGCAAAAATATTTCTGGCGGCAAGCAGATCAAGTATCACGGAAGCCGCCGGGAAAAGCGCCGTCAGGAAGAACTTGACATCCTCGGCAGAGGAGAAGTAATCGACAGCCAGCCATATCTGAAGGGCCAGAGTCAATATCGCCGACAGCACGGCCGTACGCATCTGGAATATCCGGAACTTATAGCTGGTAAGCGCCAATATGTTGAGCAGAGTAATCAGCACCAGCATAATCGTATAAGGATAATATGCCGTGAACTTGATAATCTCAGGCTCCGAAATGCCAATCAACTCGGCCTTGCCGCAGAAAAAAAGCAGTCCGACAAGGACAGTTGATATAAAAAGAAATAATGTCTGAAGTCTTTGCCACATAATATTTATCTTGAATTGAATCTTGCGAGCACGTTCTGCTCGTATGTCTTTGAAATCGGAATCAGGTCCACATTGTCCAGTCCGATATTTATCTTATACCCGTCTTTGCCAGCCCTTAGGATACGCACCTTGCTTATATTGACGATAAACTTACGATGACACCTGACAAGCATGCTGCCGGCGAAGCTGTCTTCAACCGTCTTCAGCGAGCACCGCAGCATATACTGCTTGACGGTTCCGTCACAATCAGTGTACCATACCTTGATGTAGTTGTCATCCGACTCAATGTAGTAGAGGTTGTCGGCATCCACGGAGAACTTCAGAACTCCGTTGCTGTCAAACAGGGTGATACGCTGCTCTTCATACGGCTTGACCGGAGTATCGCTGACCACATTGGAATAATTCATGAGCCGGATGGTATTGTTCTTGTCCACAAGGGCGAGATACAGCGACGCTATCAGATACGGAACACCCAACCCCATGACAAGGAAAACGAATGCCCTCAGAAAAATAGCCGTACTGCTGATGGATATCGGGTCTATCACTCCGAACTTCTCGGTAACTATCGTAAACGCCCAATAGTATCCGGCGAGCAGCATAAGCTCGGACACGTTCCAGACTATATACCAGGATAGCGCCAGTCCGTGTCTTTTCCCGTACTGATACATAATGGTCCTGCTGAGGATTACAAACAGCAGAGAAGTGGAAATAAAAAGGATGGTGGATACGAAAACGCTTCTGTTCCGAAGCCCGAACCACATGTGATTGTCAAAAGGGAAGATGAGCAGTATGGCCACTATGAAGAACAGGGCCGAGAACGTCACGGTCCATATCAACTGATGCTTGTTTAAAAGATATTTAGGAATATTCTCTCTAAAAGCTCCCATTGCGCATAAAAGCCAATTATCTACAAATATAGGAAAATTTTAGTACCTTTGGGACCAATAAAGGATAATTGATATGGTGAAAAAAGTTGCAGTCACCGGAATGGGTATCATTTCGTGCATAGGAAACGACATTACGACATTCAAGAACAATCTGTTCAACGGCGTATGCGGAATTGACCGCATAACTGAGTTCCCCACAGACAACCTCCCCGTAACAATCGGCGGAAAAATAAGGGATTTCAATCCCGAAGACTACGGCATGGACAAGCCGTTCATACGCAAGCAGGATCCTTTCACCATATTCGGCATGGCCGCCGCTTGGCAGGCGATGCAAGACTCGGGACTGGAGTCCGGGAAGAACATTGACCCGTTCAGGCTATGCACTTATGTAGGCTCGGGAATCGGAGGATTCCAGACCATTCAGAGGGAGCTTGACAAATTCAAGGAAGACCCTTCCGGACAGTGGATATCGCCGAGTTTCATCCCGACGATGATCGGTGACATCGCAGGCGGACAAATAGCCATCAAGCACGGCGCTAAAGGCTCCTGCCTAGACATAGTTACAGCCTGCGCCACTGCCACACATTCCCTCGGAGAAGCATATAGAACCATCAGGCACGGATACGCGGATGCTGTCATCGCAGGAGGCACCGACCACTGCACCATCCCTATAGGACTGGCAGGATTCGCCAACGCAAGAGCTCTCACCAAGACACTCGATCCCCAATATGCCAGCCTGCCTTTCAGCGCGGACAGAGCCGGTTTCGTAATGGCTGACGGAGCCGCCATCCTCATCCTCGAAGAGATGGAACACGCAAAAGCGAGAGGTGCACACATTTACGCAGAATTGGTCGGATACGGCAGCACATGCGACGCCTACCATGCCACGGCACCAAGGCCTGATGCCACAACACAGGCGGAGTGCATATCAGAAGCTTTGAGGGAAGCAGGATTCGACAGCAGCAAGGACAATGTCTACATCAATGCACACGGGACAGGCACCCAACTCAACGATGTCACGGAGACAGCTGCATACAAGCTCGCTTTCGGAGATTTTGCCTACAAATGCCATATAAGCAGCACCAAGTCAATGCACGGACACATGTTCGGCGCAACCGGTGCGGCGGAAGCGATAGCTACAGTCCTGGCCCTTGAAAACGGAATCATTCCTCCGACCATCAACCTCAACCATCAGGATCCTCAATGCGACCTTGACTACACTCCGAACAAGGCGGTCCGCAGTGATGTCACCCTCGGGCTCAGCGACTCATTCGGATTCGGAGGACACAATGCCTGCATCGCTTTCAGAAAAGCGAAGGCATAGTCACCTATAACAATCGGATATTATTCTCCGGCCTCCTTCAGACGCTCGGCATTCTCGGCTATCTGGAGCTGGTCGATGCATTCCTGAATATCTCCGTCCATGAAGACAGGCAGGTTGTACATGGACCAGTTGATGCGGTGGTCCGTAACACGCCCCTGCGGGTAGTTGTAAGTGCGGATTTTGGCAGAACGGTCTCCGGTGGAAACCATGGTCTTACGCTTGGCCGCAATACCGTCGAGATATTTCTGATGCTCAAGATTATAAAGTCTGGTACGCAGTTCCTCGAAGGCACGGTCCTTGTTCTTGAGCTGTGAACGCTCCTCCTGACATTGAACCACAAGTCCGGACGGGATATGGGTCAAACGCACGGCGGAATATGTGGTGTTGACACCCTGACCTCCCGGACCGGAAGAGCAGAAAAGGTCCAGACGGATATCATCCCAGCTGAGGTCAACGTCAAACTCTCCCGCTTCCGGGAACACGGCAACCGACGCTGCCGAGGTCTGGATACGTCCCTGGGTCTCGGTATGAGGCACCCTCTGTACGCGATGCACCCCCGACTCATATTTCATGGTACCATATACCCCGTCTGATCCGGAAAGCTTGAACACAACCTGCTTGAATCCTCCGGAAGTACCCGGCGTCTGGTCCGTCACTTCGAGCTTCCAGCCCTTGGACTCGGCGAAATGCTGGTACATTCTGAAAAGATCTCCCGCAAAAATGGCAGCCTCATCACCTCCGGTACCGCCTCTTATCTCCACAATGGCATTCTTTCCGTCATCAGGATCCGCCGGAATAAGAAGCAGCTTGATATTCTGCTCCATCTGCGGAATCTTAGGCTCTATCTCGGATACTTCTTCCCTTGCCATCTCACGAAGTTCGTCGTCTTTCTCATTGACAAGAATATCCTTGGCCGCAGCAAGATCGCCAAGCATCTTCTCATACTCCTTGCCGGCAGCGATAATCGGTTCAAGCTCCTTATAATCCTTGTTGAGCTGAACATATTTCTTCATATCCGCCATAACTTCAGGACTTGAAAGCTGATCCTGAAGCGACTGGAATTTCCCCTGAAGGGACAGTACCTTATCCAAAAGTTTTGTATCCGCCATATAATTGATTTCCGATAATAACTTACAAAGTTAATAAATTCCGCACACTTACCCAAACGGCTACAATCCGCGGGCCTTACCCTCATCCCAGATGGCATCCATCTCGGCAAGGGTCATATCCTTAAGGCTTCGTCCCGCCCTGATGGTGTTCTCTTCAAGATAGCCGAACCTTCGGCGGAACTTGGAACAGGCCAACGACAATGCCTTTTCGGGGTCCACATCATAAAGTCTGGCCGCATTGATGACAGCGAACAGCAAATCCCCGAACTCCTCCTCCTGATGCGACGGGTTCCCTTCTTCGCAAGCTTCCCTAACCTCTCCGAGCTCTTCAGACACCTTGTCCCATACATCCTCTTTCTTCTCCCAGTCAAACCCGCAGCCACGCGCCTTCTCCTGCATGGACAAAGCCTTGAGGACGGCCGGCATTGCATCCGGAATCCCGGACATGATGGTTTTGTTGCCATCCTTTTCCCTGGCCTTTACAAGCTCCCAATTGTCTGCTATATCCTTGGCTGTCAGCTTCTTTTCGGAGGCAGGGCCGAACACATGCGGATGCCGGAACACCATCTTGTCGCAAATTCTGTCAAGAGAATCCGCAATGTCAAAATCCCCCGACTCCTGGGCTATTCGGGCATAGAACACCATGTGATACAGCAAATCTCCTATTTCTTTGGCCACATCCGGCATGTCCTTCCGGATAATGGCATCGCTGAGTTCATATACCTCCTCCTCGGTCATCGGCCTTATGGTATCCATAGTCTGCGCAGCATTCCACGGACACCGTTCTCTGAGACTGTCCATCACGTCCAGCAGGCGCGAAAATGCATTGAGTTTCTCTTCTTTGGTATGCATTGATTTATTTACTATTTTTGCGACTGCAAATCTAATAATTTATTTTATATGAAAACGAGCAAATTCGTTTCCGCAGATGAGGCGGTCAGCCACATACCGTCACACTGCCACATTCATCTCAGCAGCGTTGCAAGTGTACCGCACTGTCTGATACAGGCCTTATGCCGCCGTGCCGATTCGGGAGATGTCACAGATCTGCACTTCCACCATTTCCACACCGAAGGCCCGGCTCCATATAGCGAACCTCAATATGAAGGCATCTTCTTCGAGCAGGGTTTCTTCGTAGGCCCGAATGTCCGCAAGAACGTCAATGCCGGTTATGCGGACTACCTTCCGGTCCATCTCGGAGAGAGCCAGAAACTCTACCGCTGCGGATTCATCAAACTGGGCGCAGCCCTTGTCAACGTATCTCTTCCGGACGCCAACGGAATGGTCAGTCTGGGAACATCCGTAGACTGCTCGGTAGCCGCCATTGAAAATGCGGAATTGGTAATCGGAGTAGTCAATCCTAACGTACCTTACGCTCTCGGCGATTTGGTCAGCCTCGATAAGTTCGACTATCTCGTAAGCGACGATACACCTTTGGTTACGGCCAACTTCGCGGAACCTACTCCGACCGAAGTTCTGATTGGAAAGAACTGCGCCGCACTCGTAGAAGACGGAGACTGCATACAGATGGGTATAGGAGCCCTTCCTAACGCGCTGGCCGCACAGCTCAAGGACCACAAGAACCTCGGTCTGCACACGGAGATGTTCGCTGACGGTCTGATGCGGCTCATCAAATCAGGAGTTATCAACGGCAAGTGCAAAAAGATTGACACGGGAAAGGTGGTAGCATCGTTCCTCCTCGGCTCTCATGACGTATATTCGTTTATCAACAACAACCCTGACGTGCTGATGAGAGACATCAAATATACCAACGACCCTTGGGTTATTGCACAGAATCCTCACATGAAAGCCATCAACTCCGCCACGGAAGTGGATTTCACGGGGCAAATCAGTGCAGACTCCATCGGAACCCGTATTTTCAGCGGCACCGGCGGCCAGCTGGAATTCGTAAGGGGTGCATCCATGTCAGAACATGGAAAGAGCATCACCGCATTTGCATCACGCACCAACAAGGGCGCCAACAAAATTGTATCCGAGCTCAAACCTGGTGCCGGAGTTGTTACGCCTAGGGCGGATGCACACTGGATAGTAACGGAATACGGAGCCGTGGACCTTTATGGAAAGAGTCTTCAGGAACGGGCCAAGCTGATGATCAGCATCGCCCATCCGGACGACAGGGAAATGCTCGACAGGCAGGCGTTCGAAAGATTCGGCCCGCACTATCACAATTTCTCAATCTAATCGGTCGGAAGCTTTCCGGACATACGGCAGAATTCAATTATGAGTTCTGCCGTTTTTTCTATTCCAAGAATGGAAGAATCTATGCACAAATCATAATTGGCCGCCTCTCCCCAATGGGCAAAAGTAAAGAAATTGTAGTACTCTTGCCGGCGACGGTCCTTTTTGGAAATCAGCTTTTCCGCTTCCTCTGCACTTATGCCCTGCCTGGCGCATACCCTTTCCACACGGTTATGTAAAGGAGCAGAAATGAATACATCCACACAGGACATGTCCCGAAGCACATAGTCGGAAGCACGGCCGACGAATATGGCGCTTCCCGAAGATGCTATCTTGCGGATAGTGTCACTCTGAATCTTGAAAAGTGAGTTGTCATCCGTAGCATAGCCGAACCGGCTGAATCCGAAAACCGATTTATTCTCATCGCTCCGCTCGAACAGCTCCGGACTGAATCCGCTTTCAGCTGCAGCCCGGGTAATCAGTTCATCGTCATAAACAGGAATACCAAGTCTGCGTCCCAATTCCACAGCGACGCTTTTACCGCCACTACCGAACTGCCTTCCAATGTTAATAATCAAATGTTTATCCATACCGAAAACTATTCTATTGCACCTCCAAGAGAAGAAGGGTCGTCTCCATCCTTAAGTTTGTCAAATTTGCGGAACAGCCGCAAAATAAAGAACAGACTAATCATCGAAGAGACGAGGTCGGCAATAGGAAAACTAACCCATACACCGGTCTCCTTCAGCCACAAAGGGAGCGTATATATCAAAGGAATAAGGAAAATCAACTGACGTGTCAATGAAAGGAAAATGGAGATTTTCACCATCCCGAGACACTGGAACAGATTTCCCGATACAACCGCAAAACCCACCATAAATACGGCTGCGTTCATCACCCTCATACCATGAGCCGCCATCTTTATCAACGCCGGATCGGAGGTGAACAGCCTGATTGCCACTTCCGGAATAAGCTCAGATACCAGGAAGCAGACCGAAGTCACAAGAATCTCCCACTTGGCTGTAAGCAGGAACACTTCTTTGACCCTGTGGTACTGGCGTGCTCCGTAATTGTATCCTGCAATCGGCTGGAATCCCTGGTTGAATCCCATGCACACCATTAAAAAGAGCATTGTGATCCTGTTGATAATACCATAGGCACCAATGGCCATATCGCCACCGTATTTGCCCAGCTGCTGATTGATGAACATTGCCACCATGCAAGCCGCCGCATTCATAAGGAAAGGGCCGGTACCGATAGCAAGCGACTGCTTGGCAATCCTCCAGTCAATTTGGAAAACCGGCTTGGAGAAGTGCAGGACCTTGCTTTTGTCCGAGAAGAACCAGAACACATACACAAGAGCCATCAGCTGACATACCACAGTAGCTATTGCAGCGCCCTTGATTCCCATTCCGAATCCGAAAATCAGAATCGGATCAAGTATCGCATTGGAAAGCACGGTAAACAGCGTAAGTCCCATCGCCGTCTTGGGATGTCCGGAAGAACGCACAAGTCCGTTGAATCCGAAATACAAATGCGTAAACACATTTCCGACAAGGATGATTGTCATATAATCCCTGGCATACGGGAGAGTGACGTCGCTTGCTCCGAAAAACCTTAGAATAGGGGTCAGGAATCCAAGAGTCACAGCGGAAAAGAGCAGACCTATGATAATGTTCAGCGCAAGGACATTGGAAAGGACCTTACGTGCCACATCATAATTCTTCTGTCCCAGAAGCACGGACACGAGAGTCATGGCACCGACACCAACAAGGGTACCCATGGCAGCGGACAAATTCATAAGAGGGAAGGTAACGGCAAGCCCGCTGATGGCGGCAGAACCCACTCCCGGAATATGTCCGATGTACACACTGTCAACGATATTATACAAAGAAGATGCAGTCTGGGCGATAATACCCGGCACCGCATACATCTTCAACAGCGTACTGATTTTTTCAGTACCAAGCTCCGTAGGAGCGACAGATTGTGAAGACATTATGTGTAAACCTCCCCCTACGGCTTATCTACTATCTCGATATCAAAACGCAAAGCAGCGTACGGAGGGATAGTGTTTCCAGTACCGCTCGACGAATATCCGTATTCTGAAATGAATATGCCGGAGGCTTTCTCATAAGGCTTCATCTTATGAATAGTATAGGAAAAGCCGTCTATTACCTTATTGCCCGCAAGCGTAATCTGGTTATAATCATCTTTGTAATACTTCACTTCTTTCGGAGTGTACTTGTTCTTGGATGAATATATGCCATACATTACGGCAGTGTCCTTGATGGTGGTGTCAAACACTCTTCCATTCAGAAGCCTTCCGGTGTAATTGATGTATATGGTGGTATCGGAATCGAACGCCTTGCTGTCCTGAGGCACACCACGGGACAGGTAATAGAATCCGAGTTTTACGGAATCCTTGGCGGACAGACCCTCGCAATTGGCTTCCACATACCGTCCCAAGGAATCAATCTCCCATTTGCTGATGTCGTTTATCGCCTCCACCACCTCGAACTCATAAATGGCGTTTTTCCCGGTAACCTTGTCGAGATATTCCTGCTGGGTGGAATAGCGGTCTCTCGATGTCAGCCAGCCCGGAATAATCACCTTTCTCGCACCACCCACCTTCATCTGCGCCAGAGACTCCTCAAGTCCCGCGTACACAGATGACCGCTTCCAGACAGACGGACCATAATAGTATGTCTCGTTGTACTTGCCAATTCTTTTGGCCACATCCTCCCGGCTCGTGGAATTGATATTGCCCTTAAGGTCGGAAACGGTGAATTCAACCCGCACATACGGATAATCCTTCCCGTCACCGAGCGCGGCTCCGGTACCTTCGGTCTCGGATATCACATACGCGCCGAGCGGCGTAGGAGTCAGGTCAGGATAGTTGACATGAATCCACGCATCGAAATACTCTTTGGCCGAATCATTGGCTCCGGTAGTGGACTTCTTTTCACAACCGGCGCAAATGGCCACAATGCTAAAAAACAGTATAATTTTCTTGTTCATATTTCTGATTTTCAAGACTCCTTTTCATGCAGGAATCGTGCCGTTACTCTCTCTATATATTCTTCAGCCGCACTGCTGTCCGGTATGTCTTCCGGATAGCTAAGACGCCCCCCGGAGGCACATTCATGACCGCCTCCATTGAAGTATTCCGCAGCCAGCACATTGGCGGACCAGCCCTTCTTCGACCTTATGGATACCCGGAAAAGTCCGTTCTCCTCTCTTAAGAAAATGCTCATCCTGACTTTCTTTATCCCCAAAGGCAGATTCACAAACCCTTCGGTCTCGCCATCCATAAGATCGTACCGGAGCCAGTCGGCGGCGCGAAACACGGCATACGCCACTCCGTGAACAGTAATTTTCAACTTCTCCTGCAAGAAAGCACCCATGGCCCGGAAACGGTTTTCCCGGTATTCGTTGTACAGGTGAATCAATATATCGTCCCTGTCAACACCCGCATCGATGAGTTTCGAGGACATCTCAAAAGTGGAAGGGAATACCGAATTTGCAAAATTATTCGTATCGGTGGTCATCCCCGTCATAAGGGCATAAGCACACTCAGAGGGCAAGTCGGCGGCGCACCCACCAGAAACTGACAGCATAACCCAGAAGAGCAGCTCGCATGTGGAAGACACTTCCGTAGTGCTGAACACCACATCGAAGTCCGCTGCGGCAGGATGAAGGTGATGGTCCACCAGAACCTTGGCACAGATGGAAGCCCGCAAACTCTGCTCCACAATCCCCGTCCTGTCAAAGGCGTTGATATCCAGACAGAAAATCAAATCACTGCCGGATATCCACCGCGAAGAGTCTTCCGGTCTGTCGGAAGCCACGATGAGAGCCTTCTCGTCAAAGAGAAAACTCAAGTTCTGAGGACACCTGTCCGGCACCACGATCATCACCTGCGCGCCGGTCCTGTGCATCAGGTAACTTCGCAGAGCGACGGCACTGCCAATCGCATCTCCGTCAGGATGGGTATGAACAACGATGCTCACTTGTCCGGCACTCCTGATATAAGAATCCAGACGAGAAAGCTTCGATGTGTCAAAAGTCAACATATACTATTAATTTACACGGCAAATTTAGCAAGAATATTGCAAATGATAAATCAATTTCCTAACTTTGTACGACTTTGATTGGAAAAATAAACACAGTATAAAATGAACAAAACAGTCAAGATTATCATCGAAATTGTGCTCCTTGCGGTAATCGCGTTCCTTACATACACGATTTACGCCAGCATTATGGAGCCGGTGAACTTCGACAAGCAGACCGCTTATCGAAAGAGCGTTGCAGTACAGAGACTTAAGGACATCCGCACACTGCAGGTTGCCTACAAGTCAGTCAACGGTAAGTTCGTTTCCACCGTGGATTCCCTCAAGGATTTCTACGAGAAGGGCGAGATGTCAGTGATGCTTCAGGTCGGTTCCAACGATGACTCTCTGGCAGTAATGCACACAGAGGCTGTCAAGAAGTCACATCGCAGAGTTACCAACGAAGACCTCTACAAGATGTATCTTGCAGGAGACAAGAACCTCGTATTCCAGATCGAGAACAAGATTCCTGTAAGGGATACTCTCTTCAACGGACGCAAGGATTTCTGCATCGACTCTTTGAAATACATTCCTTTCTCAAGCAAAGAGCCTGTTCAGATGGAAGCTACAGTCAAGATGGTTTCAGGTGTTCCTGTCCCTCTCTTCGAGGCCAGAATGCCGTACAAATCCCTCCTTAAGGGACTTGACAACCAGCTTCGCATCAATCTTGATGACGAATGCCGTACCCAGAACAGGTACGAAGGTCTTCAGGTGGGTTCTATCAGCGCACCTAACAACAACGCAGGTAACTGGGAGTAGTGTTCACGCTTGTACCTTCCGTGTTTTTCGATCCGTCAGCGGAGCGTGAGGCGCTTGCAGAAGTGGCGGACCTCAAGGAAGGCTGTGAAACAAGACATATAGAAATACCTCAATATGATGCTGTCCTCGTCTGGTCTCAAGACGGGGGCAGTGTTGTTTCAGAGCCCGAGATTGCAAACGTTCTGACTAGACTCAAGGAGTGCCCTGACTACAACAAGATTCTCTGCAGCATAAAGGACGGCGTTCTGTATATGGCCGTTGCGCAGGGCAAGAATCTGCTTATCGCCAACAGCTGGAACATCCAGGACTTCACGACCGCAGAATACTATATTTTTCTCACGATAAAGTCCCTCCAGATAAATCCGGAGATGTCCGCCATCTGCTGGCTGAGTAGTCTCGATGCTGAGGAGGAGATGTCTCTCTACAGGTATTTCAAATCCGTGAACATACTATGAGAATAATAGGCGGCAGACTAAAGGGACAGACTATACTTCCACCCGCAGGATACGGGGCGAGGCCTACTACAGACTTTGCAAAAGAGGGTCTTTTCAATATCCTTGACAACGAATACGAATTTCAGGACCTCAAGGTTCTGGACCTGTTCGGCGGGACCGGCGCCATTGCATACGAATTTGCATCCCGCGGTGCGGCCAGGGTATATTCGGTCGATATGAATAAGGACCACGCATACTTCATCAGAAGAGAAGCCGCCAGGCTCGGTCTCCCCAACGTCACCGCAGTCCACTCCAATGTATTCGACTTTCTTACGATATGCAGAGAGAAGTTCGATATCATCTTTGCCGACCCTCCATACGCTCTGGAGGGCCTAGAAAGTCTTCCGGACAAGGTGCTTGAGCAGGATATCCTGCATCCTGAATGCTATTTCATTCTGGAGCACGGAGGAGAGCACTCCTTCACGTCACACCCCAACTTCAAAAAAGAAAAAAGCTACGGCCGCGTACACTTCTCTTTCTTCTGCAAGTAACGGACGCGCTACGGCCTTCCCCGCCGTACGGGGCTACAGCTCATACACGGCCTTATTGTTTTCCGACTCCCAAATCTCCACTTTAAAGCAGTTTGGAGTCTCGTCGCAAATCCATTTTGCCAGATTCTCGGCAGTAGGACTGAAATCAAGAACCTCATTGAGATTCTTGTGATCAATCTTTGACATTATATTCCGCTTTATGAGGGTAAAGTCCGTGACCATTCCATCCTCATCCAGAGTCTCTGACTTGCAATGAACTATGATTATCCAATTGTGCCCGTGAAGAGCCTCACACTTGGTATGATGATCGGTGGTAACATAATGAGCCGCCGACACTTCAAATCTTTTGCTTACGTAATACATATCAGTTTACTGCCACTTTCTTATATCCGAGACGATACAGTTCCATCGCCTCGCCTATCTTGAACATCACGCCATAACTGCGGGTCAGTGCATAGAACCCGGTTGAAGTCTGGGCTTCTATACCTTCGTGCCTTATAAGCCCTAGGGTCGCCAGCGCACAACTCTGAAGCGTATCGCTTATTTTCTTAGCCTCCGCGCTGTCAAGCTGATAGCCAAGCACCCCGCGAAGAATATGTTCATCCATATTGTCCCATCCCCGGCTACCGTAATAGTCAGAGTATTTGTCATGTCTGTGGAATGTCCAGTTCTCATCCCAGTTATGGGCAACTCCCATGCCGAGAAAAGCCGCCCAGGCAAGGGCCGCTTCAGGATAGTCGTTGAAATTTTCTACTGCATCCGCAACATAGTCCTTGATGAACTCCTCCCATTTGGCGTCAATATCCTCGCTTGAGAGAAGGTCCTCGCCCATAAGACCCACACCGCTGCATATACGCGAAAGCCCCAGCTGAAGGGTCTTTTCATAATTGTCAAGAAAAGCACTGTCTTCCATTATACCCTGTGAATTTTGCTGACTCCCTTTATAGCGGAAATCTGAGATACCACTTTATCGAGTTCGGTGTTTGAAGGCACCAGAAGCCTTATCGTAATCTCATACACCGACTTCTTATAATTCTCTTTCATATTGAACGAGCGCATGGACACCTTGAACTGACCTACCACATCCATTATCTTCGCCAGAAGCGGGTGTTCCATGGCTGCAGTAACTGATAGCGTACACAAGAAATCCCCCGAACTGGCGGTATCCTGCCACACCACCTTCTGGATACGGTAAGGATACCTCTCTATCAGACGAGCGGCATTAGGGCAGGAAATCCTATGAATCTTTATACCTTCCGTCCGCGTGACAAAGCCGAAAACATCATCCCCGAAGACAGGATTGCAGCAACGGGAGAGCTTATAATCCAACCCCTTGACATTCTTGGCATTGATAACAAGAATATCCTCGTCAGACGAAGAACCGGAATATATCCTTGGAGTCTGCGAAAGGTCCGTCGTCT
>HF986335.1:0-12145 GCA_000432655.1 Bacteroides sp. CAG:1060 | reverse complement strand
AAGCCTTTTCTGCTGAATAAAGGCTTTAATGTCATTGACATCAACCTCTTCCCGGGCAATGGCAGCCATGAACGGCATCACAGAGGCATACTTGCGCGTCTTCATGAACTCCACAAGCATGTCGTCCGGAAGTTCAAGCTTCCAATTCCGAAGCCGGCGCTCCAACGTCTCACGCCCCTGGACTGCCAGTTTGCGCTCCTCCGCGTCAAGTTCCTGCCTGATTTTGCTCCTGGCCTTGGAGGTGGTCACCCAATTCAACCAATCCCGGGTCGGACGCTGATTCTTGCCGGTAAGAATCTCCACCACGTCTCCTGTCTTCAGCTTCTCCCTTATCTGCACGGATTTCCCGTTGACCCGCCCGCCGGTGCATTTGCATCCGATGTTGGTATGAATGCTGAAAGCAAAATCCAGAACTGACGAGCCGGAAGCAAGAATCCTCAACTCTCCGGTAGGGGTGAACACGAAAATGTCTTTTGTCGGCGGAGCCGGCATATCTTCAGGGCTTGTGCTGAGAGGATGTTCCAGAGACTCGCGCACAGACTGAAGCCAACGGTCCACGGAAACCTCATGGCGAATGCCCTTATACGCCCAGTGGGCCGCATTGCCGCTTTCAGCCTCTATATCCATGCGCTTTGTGCGTATCTGCACTTCGATAGCGTTCCCCTGTCTGTTCTTCACCGTAATATGCAGAGACTCATAACCGTTCGGGCGTGGCGTTGTAAGCCAGTCCCTAAGCCTTTTCACATCCGGTTCGTACTCTTCCGTCACGAAAGAATACACTTTCCAGCAAAGATCCTTCTCCAGCTTCGGATCGTCTTCACAGTCAATAATGAACCGAATGGCAAATACATCGTACACCTTCTCGAAAGGAACCTTCTGCACCTGCATTTTCCGGTAGATGGAATATGCACTCTTGGTACGCACTTTCAGCTTATACTTGATGCCGGCATCTGAAAGCTTCTGCTCCAGAGGACGTATGAATTCGGCCATCAGCCGCTCGCGATCCTTCTCTGTGGCCTTGAGCTTATTCGTAATGGTCCGGTACTGCTCCGGGTCCGTATAGCGAAGACAGATGTTGCCAAGTTCGTTGTTGATATTATAAAGCCCCAACTGATGAGCCAGAGGCATATACAGCATCATGGTCTCAAGCAGTTTCTGCTCGCGCGAACTCTTTGGGAAAATCTCCAGACTGCGCATCACTTCAAGTCGATCCGCTATCTTCAGGACAGTCACTCTCGGATCGGTGGAATACTGGACGATAAGCTTCTTGTAGTTCTCGGCTTCAAGCCTGGTATCCTTGGGCTTTATGGTGGAAATCTTGTTCAGCCCGTCCACAATCGTCCTTACATCCTGAGGGAAAGCGCTGATATCCACCTCCTTGTGAATCCTTGTAGCCTCATGAAGATACACAGCCGCGACACAGGTATCAGGAAGACCGATTTCATCTCCCACTATCCGCGCCACATTGTCAGGATGGCTGATAAAAGACGCTCCGTCATATCTGGTCTCATCTTTAAGCGCCTCAAGAGCGACAGCACGTGCTTTTTCTATCAGATTGTCCATACCATTATCCTCCATCGATGCAAATATAATAAAAATTTGTACTTTTGTGGTCTTGCACACGAAAGGCAGACACCATGAAATTCAGGCTACAGTCAGACTACAGCCCTTCCGGAGACCAGCCGGAGGCAATCGAGCAGTTGTGCGCCGCCCTTGACTCGGGAATCAGTGACATTACTCTTCTTGGAGTCACCGGCTCCGGCAAGACGTTCACTATGGCCAACGTCATAGAAAGGCTCCAAAGACCAACCCTGATACTCAGCCACAACAAAACCCTCGCCGCGCAGCTCTACGGCGAATTCAAGTCCTTCTTCCCGGACAATGCGGTGGAATATTTCGTATCATACTACGACTATTACCAACCGGAAGCCTATATCCCGTCCAGCGACACATACATCGAAAAGGATCTGAGCATCAACGACCAGATAGAGAAACTGAGACTCAGTACGGCAAGCGCGCTTCTGTCCGGACGCCGGGATGTAATCGTCATTTCTTCAGTATCCTGCCTCTACGGCATCGGTAACCCGGAAGACTTTCACGAACAGACCGTGCAGGTACGTAAGGGCGAGACAAGAAGCCTCACAAGTCTTCTGTACCGTCTGGTGGATGCTTTGTACAACAGGACGGAAGGAGAGTTCACAAGAGGCACGTTCAGGGTCAAAGGCGATATCGTGGACGTATTTTTGAGCGGAGCCGACAACGCGGTAAGGATAGAGTTCTTCGGAGACGAGGTGGATGAAATCACAATTATAGATCCTGTGACGGGAGCAAGGATTGAAAGCCTGGACCAAATCAGCATCTACCCCGCCAATAATTTCGTCACCACCAAAGAACGCAGCACCAAAGCCGTATCCATGATACAGGACGACCTCTTGAAGCAGATGCAGATCTTCGAAGAGCAGGGAAAGCCTCTTGAGGCCAAGCGTCTGAAGCAGAGGGTGGAGTACGATCTGGAGATGATCAAGGAAATGGGATACTGCCCCGGCATAGAGAATTATTCTCGATACTTTGACGGCCGTAAAGAGGGGCAACGCCCATTCTGCCTTATAGATTACTTCCCGAAGGATTTCATCACATTCATAGACGAGAGTCATGTGACGCTTCCTCAGGTACATGCCATGTATGGAGGAGACCACTCCCGCAAGGCTACGCTGGTAGATTATGGATTCCGGCTTCCGGCCGCAGCCGACAACAGACCGCTGAAATTCGAGGAATTCGAGCAGATAACCGGCCAGAAGATATATGTAAGCGCCACGCCTGCGGACTATGAGCTGCAGAAGTCCCTTGGCCTGGTGGTGGAGCAGGTGGTAAGACCTACCGGACTGTTGGACCCGCCAATTGAAGTCAGACCTACAAAGAATCAGGTGGACGACCTGGTGGAAGAAATCCGCAAACGCACGGAAGCCGACGAAAGGACGCTTGTCACTACGCTTACCAAACGCATGGCGGAAGAGTTGGACGACTATCTTCGTCACATAGGAGTAAGGGTAAGATATATCCATTCGGACGTGGATACCGCCGAACGGGTAGGCATTATAGAAGATTTCAAGGCCGGACTCTTCGATGTCCTTGTCGGAGTCAACCTTCTGAGAGAAGGTCTGGACATACCGTCAGTATCCCTTGTCGCCATACTCGACGCTGACAAGGAAGGATTCCTTCGAACTACAAGAGCACTGACGCAGACTGCCGGCAGAGCCGCCCGCAATGTGCACGGCATGGTGATAATGTATGCCGACTCCATCACCAAATCCATGGATGAGACCATAAGAGAGACCAACAGGCGCAGAACCAAACAGATGGAGTACAACAAGCTCCACAATATCACACCTACCCAGGTGGAAGTCAAGCAGAATGTTCTGGCCGGGGAGCTCGTGTCCGGCAAGAACAAACCGGCTGTGGGAAGCACCTCCGGCAGAGTGAGTGCAGCCAATTCTTATGATGCGCCTGTATATGTTCCTAACCCTTCAGACCTTGGGAAAGGCACCGTGGCTGTAGGATTCGGGCACGCCGCCATCAGAAAAGACGGTGATGCTTACAAAGATGGCTACATCACGGCTGACCTTGCCGCAGTATTGCAGGACCCGGTCATAAGAGCCATGTCCAGGCCCCAGGTGGAGAAAATGGTGGAAGAGGACAAACGGCGCATGAAAAAAGCGGCCGCGGATCTCGACTTCACAGCAGCGGCCCGATACAGAGACGAAATGTGGGCGCTGCAGGAATACCTTAAAGTGTGGAAGGACGAATAGCTCTATTTTTTCAACTTTGAACGCCGGGTCAACTCACGACGGAAAGCTTCAGCATTGCGGTTATGCTCGGAAAGGGTGCGGGCGAAGACATGAGTGCCGTCGAACTCCACAGAAGCGCAGAAAAACATATTCCCCCGACCCCTCTCTCCTCCGAAATCAGGATTCAGCACAGCATCAAGTGCCGCTTTGGTCGGCACACAGATAGGTCCGGGAGGCAATCCGGTGTGCTTGTAGGTGTTGTACGGAGAATCCACGGACAGGTGCTTGTTCAGAATTCTGCCAAGAGAATAGTCAAAACAGAACGCTACGGTAGGATCCGCCTGAAGAGGCCACCCGCTCTTGAGCCTGTTGAGATACACCCCGGCAATCAGCGGCATCTCCGCCTCATTGTTGGTCTCCCCGTTCACAATTGAAGCAAGCACCGCCACTTCGATTCTTGTCATCCCGAGAGCCGCCGCTTTGGACTGACGCTCCGAGGTCCAGAAGGCATCATTTGCAGCCTTCTGCTTGTCAAGAAAGTCCCTTACCGTAGCGGTCCAGTACATCTCATAAGTCGCCGGCATCAGAAGCGCAAATACGTCACGAGAGTTCGAGCCATATTCAGACAGCAGGGCATCATCATCCAATGCAGTCCGCACTGTGGCTGAGTCGACAAGAAGCTGCGAAGAAATTTTGGAAGCTATATTGCCTTTGAGGCGCAGATTTCCGGCAAGGGAGACATGGACAGGCGACTGCCATCCGTTATTCAGCATCCGTGCCGCATATACGCTCGAATTCGAAGGCATGACAGTATAATGTCCGGGCTGCATATATTCTTCCACTTTCTTGGATCTGAATGTACGAGCCACGGATGACGGCCTTCTGGCCGAGCGCTCCAGGACATCCCGCACATCGGCTGCGGGCATCCCCGGATACACATACAATTCCACCTTTGAAGTAAAATTGGGCATCCTGTTATCAGTGTACCACAAATATGCAAAACACCCTCCAGCCAGCAGCCCTGCCGCCAGCGCAGATATTCCCCACCAAAGACGCTTACCTTTCATTATTTCCTGAGGATAACGGTATCCCCTTCTTCAAGGGTCTTCCCATAGAGTACGATATTGAGCTTCTGCAAAGCGGCATACCTTATGCCGAATCTTTGAGCAATATCCCTTAAAGTCTCTCCGTCTTTCTCCACCACGTATTTATTGACGCCGACCGGACCCTGAGCTTTCTTTCTTGCCAGATATACCATCGTGCCAGGCTCCAGCGCAAGTTCCTGCTCATAGTCGTTAAACTTGAGCAGTTCCTTAAGGAACAGACCGTTGGATGCTGCTATGGAAGCATACGTCTCACCAGCTTCGGAATACACGAACGGTACGCCGTTCTGGCTGTACACCTTACGGGCCGTAGAGAAAGTCACAGACTCATGATACTTCATGCCCGGACGCGGCTCCAGTTGCACCACCTTCGGCTCTTCAATCTCAAGAGGCGGCTTCACAGATACCTTTACACCTTTGTCGAAACGGTACAGTTCGTAATCCTCAATAAGAGTGATGAGTTTGTCCGCATACCCTGGATCCGTAGCATATCCGGCCTTCTTGAGACCTCTCGCCCACCCCTTATAGTCCGTCTGCTTCAGTTCAAAAAGGGACTTGTACCTGTCGCGCGAACGCAGGAAATCCGAATGATCCCTGAACGAAGCCGCGGCATTGGGATAAACACGAAAACACTCCTTGGGAGCATTGTCGTCCATTTTCATGGTTTTGCCCTTCCAGTCATTATGACACTTTATGCCGAAATGATTGTTCCCCTTCGTGGCCAGCACAGACTGACCGGCATTGGACTCAAGTATCCCCTGGGCAAGTGTTATGCTTGCAGGAACACCCGTACGCTTCATCTCTTTTATAGCAATATCCGAATATTTGTCTATATAATCAAGCTTCGGATTTTTGGCCGCTCCTATCGAGAGCAAAACCGTCATAAGTACCAAAAGTAACCGTTTCATCGGTGCTAATATACTAAAAATCGAAGATATCGCCATCCTTCGCCGCTACCGTATCGGGAAAAATGGCAGTACATTCAGCCAAATATGCATCAAAATCAGTTATTCTGGATGAATAATGTCCCACCACCAGCTTTCCTGCTCCGGCAGCAAGAGCGCACCGGGCCGCATCCACCGTGGTCGAATGCCAGCGCAGCGCTGCCTTGTCCGACATATCCTGCATATATGTGGCCTCATGATAGAGAAGCCTGACGCCCTTTACATATTCAGCAAGCTCCGGAAAGCTCACCGTATCCGAGCAATAGGCATACGACGGCACCTCGGGATGACGCTCGGAGGGGATACCGTCAAATCTGTACCCGTAACACTCTATCTTATGCCTCAGAGGGAAAGCGCTCACCCGTACGTTCTTCGACTCGTGTATCAGCACGGGAGAATCACACTCCACGGCATGGAACACTATTTCGAAATTCGAGCCCTCTCCAAAAAAGGAATCGTAGAACTTCAACACGGAGCCAAGCGCCCTCGGGCCATAGACATCCAACTTCCCGGTGCGTCCGTACATGGCCATGGAACTCAGCAGACCGAACAGACCGAACAGATGGTCGCCATGTATGTGAGTTATGAACACCGCTTCCACCTTAAGGAAAGATACATGCATACGCCGCATCTGCTGCTGAGTACCCTCCCCGCAGTCAATAAGGAACAAGCGCCCATGTACCGACAATACCTGAGCGCTTGGATTTCTATCAGAAATGGGCATAGCCGAAGCTGTGCCCATTATCTTAAGAGTAAAATTCATACGAATTATTCGCCTTTTGCGAACTTGTCCTTGAGAGCGGCAAGAGCGTCGATATCTCCAAGTGTGGTCTTCTCCACATTGGCATTGACTCTCTTAACTGCTTTCTTGGTGTTCTCAGCCTCTGTAGCGGCAGCCCTCTCCTTCACTTCTGCATAAGTGCGAAGGTGAGAAAGGAGGATGCGGCGTGTAGAGCGGCGGAGTTCAACGACTCTGAATGGAAGAGTCTCGCCTGCAGTAGCCTGCTTGCCGTCTTCCTTGACGAGCTCGCGGGTGAATGCGAAGCCCTCCGCACCGCCTTCAAGAGTGATGTTGGCACCCTTGTCAGTGAAAGAAGCGATTGTTCCTTCAACTGTTGAACCTACAGGGAACTTGGCCTCAATCTCATCCCATGGGTTAGGGGTAAGCTGCTTGAGACCGAGGCTGAGCTTATGGTTAGCCTCATCGAAATCGAGAATCTGAACATCGATTACATCGCCCGGAGTTACAAGCTCTGAAGGATGCTTGATCTTGTTCCAGCTGAGATCGCTGATGTGGATAAGACCCTCGACACCGTCCTCAAGCTCTGCGAATACACCGAAGTTGGTGATATTGCGTACGGTAGCCTTATGCTTGCTTCCTACAGGATATTTCTCGCGGATATTCTCCCAAGGATTCTCGGTAAGCTGCTTGAGACCAAGAGAAATCTTGCGTGCCTCACGGTCGATAGAGAGAATCTGAGCCTCTACTTCGTCGCCCACCTTAAGGAACTCCTGTGCAGAGTGGAGACGTGGAGACCATGACATCTCAGATACGTGTACGAGACCTTCTACACCTGGCTCAATCTCAACGAATGCGCCGTAGTCAGCGATAAGGATGACCTTACCCTTAACCTTGTCACCAACCTTGAGATCCGGGTTGAGGTTATCCCATGGATGTGGGGTAAGCTGCTTGAGACCGAGAGCGATACGCTTCTGCTGCTCATTGAAATCAAGAACAACGACCTTGATCTTCTGGTCAAGAGCGACAACTTCTTCAGGGTGATTGATACGACCCCAAGAGAGATCGGTGATATGGATAAGACCGTCCACACCGCCAAGGTCAACGAATACGCCGTAATTGGTGATATTCTTGACTGTTCCCTCGAGAACCTGACCCTTCTCAAGCTTACCGATGAGCTCTGCTCTCTTCTGCTCCTGCTCTGCCTCAAGAAGTGCCTTGTGGGAAACTACCACATTGCGGAACTCCTGATTGATCTTAACGATCTTGCAGTCAATATTCTGGTTGACAAACTGGTCATAGTCGCGGATAGGCTTGATGTCGATCTGAGAACCTGGAAGGAAGGCCTCGATTCCGAACACGTCGACAATCATACCGCCCTTGGTGCGGGTCTTTACGAATCCCTTTACTACCTCATCCTTCTCGAATGCCTCGTTAACTCTGTCCCAAGACTTGAGGGTACGTGCCTTACGGTGAGAAAGAACGAGCTGTCCTTTTCTGTCCTCTGCAGACTCGACATACACCTCTACCTTGTCTCCGACCTTGAGGTCAGAATCATAGCGGAACTCGGATACAGGAATAACGCCCTCGCTCTTGCCTCCGATGGCAACAACAACTTCGCGCTTGTTCATCGCTGTAACAACACCCTCTACAACATCGTTCTCAACGACCTTTGAAAGAGTCTTGTCGTATGCCTCTTCAATAGCGGCCTTTTCCTGTCCGCCATAAACGTCAGAGCCTTCGAATGCTTCCCAATCGAAGTCCTCAGGCTTCACTGAAGCATTGAGGATGCCCTTTTTCTCAGCCTTAGGTGCCTCTGCAACTGCAGGCTCAACCGCAGCTTCAGCAGCAGTCACCTCTGCCTGTTTGTCATTAATTGTACTCATTTGTGAATCAAAAACAAATTAGTAGTTAAACTTTATGTAATAAGCCGTCGACACGCTTGTCGAAACGAGCGCGCAAATATAGTAAAAAAAACTGATAATCAAAGCATTTTCCTTCTTTTGAAGAAGTACCAGATGGCCACTCCGAGCAGAAGCATGAATAGGGTAATACAGGCCCACGCCCACTTTATATCGGCAAAAGGAAGGGCCACGTTCATTCCATAAAAACTGGCCACAAGCGTAGCAGGCATCAGCAGCAGGGATACGAACGTGAACATCTTCATGATCTTGTTCTGGTCGAGGTTGATGATACCCAGAACCGTATCCTGCATGTACTCAAGCCGCTCAAACGTAAAATTGATATGATTTATAAGAGAAGAGATATCCTGCAGGATAATGGACAAGTCCGAGCGAAGCTCCAAGTCCTTCGGACAGAGCTTGCTCTTAAGAAGATTCGATACGAGTCTCTGCTTATCCACGATGTTCTCCCGCAGATTCATGGCATTCTGCTGAAGCTGGTTGATATCCAGAAGAAACTCTTCATTGATATCTTCCTTTTGGTTGATGCGCTTGCTGAACTTGCTTACGTCCTTGGAAATCAACTCCACCATATCCGCATCAAGATCCACACGCTTGTCCATGATTTCCACAAACACGGTAAACCCATCCGGAAACAACTCCGGAAGCGCCTGAATCTTAAGCTGAAGCGTATCAAGAGATCGCAGAGGAATCTCCCTTATGGTGGTAAGAATACTGCCTACAAGAATGAACGATACCGGATCCATCAGCATCTCATCATCGGCCGGCGAGAGGAAGTTGGTGTTGGCAAAAATAGCATTGCCCTCCTCGAAAAATCGTGAAGAACTCTCGATTTCGGCCGCCTCGTCCCGACTCTGAATCTCCGTCCCGAGATATGCCTCCACAGCCCTCTTCTGATCTCCGGTAGGCTGAAGAAGATCTATCCAAAGAAGGTCATTTTTACTAATGGCAGCAAACTCCGTTTCTGACTGTCCAAGAAGGATTTCAGATCCTTTTCTGTAAAAATACTTTATCATATTATCCCTCCACGATTAATCCCGGCAATTATGTCGGAAGGGGTTGAACACAAGGGCTAATCCGGCACTCGGAGAAACCGGCTCGCAAATATAGGAATTATTTGGAAAATAATATATATTTGCAACATCCGGCAGGTGTTAAAATCATATCGTACACCGACATGAAAGATGCTTGCCGCAAGTAAAAGTTAGTTAGTGTATTGATGATTATTGAAGCGATTGTTACCGCGGTTTGTCTCTGCGCGGATTGTTTTGCCGTCAGCACATGCTCCAGCACCACGCTTAAAAGCAGGCCCCACGCAGGCACTCTCTTCAAGGTATCCTTGTCATTCGCATTCATTCAGGCGGGACTTCTTCTGATTGGATGGATGGCAGGCGGTCTCATCTTGGGAATAGTCAGAAGATTCGCACACATTATCGGCGGACTTCTTCTCGGATATGTGGGGGTTTCCATGATTCTTGAGGGCGCCAAAGGAAATATGGAAGCCAAGGACCTCAACGGATGGAAAAACATAATCCTTGGAGGAATCGCAACCAGCATCGACGCGCTTACCGTGGGTGCGGCAGAATCCATGAACGGAGGAAATTTCCATTCCATATTGCCACTGTTCGTTTCTGTATTTGCGGTAACAATGCTAAGCGTCATTTCCGGCATCGCTTTCGGCAGAAGCATCGGCAACAAAGTTGGCAAATGGGCCGAAATAGCAGGAGGAACGGTGCTTTCGGCGCTTGGAGCAGTAATGATGTTTTCATAAAAATTTATAAGATGAAGAAGTTATTGATTTTTGCAAGTTGCGCATGTGCGGCGATAGCTTTCACCGCCTGCAACAAAGACCCGCAGAATCCGGCCCCGGAGCCGACATTCCCTGAAGGAAGCAAGGAGAACCCGGTAAAACTCAGCGCAGAGGGCACCGCCAACTGCTACCTGATTCAGTCTCCGGAAGGCTGGTATTCTTTCGATGCCACCGTCAAAGGCAACGGAGTATCCACAACCGGATTGTCCGTAAATACCAAACTCGCTCCGACAGACGCCAAACTCGTATGGCAGAGCGAGAAAGACATGATAGAATCAGTAGAAATCAAAGAAGGAGTCATCAGTTTCGAATGGAATAGTGACATCAAGGCGGGCAACGCCCTTATAGCAGCCCTCGACAAAAACGGCTCAATTCTCTGGAGCTGGCACATCTGGGCTCCGGAAGATGTCGCGAAAACCGACAGAACCAAGAGCGGATATGACCTCCTGAACATGAATCTCGGTGCTCTCAAATCCACAATGGACGCAGAAGCCGCCACATACGGAATGCTGTACCAGTGGGGACGCAAAGATCCGTTCCCTGCCGCAGCCACACCTACGGGAAACACCCAAACCATAAGCGCCACCGTGTATGACGCAGACGGAAAGGTCGTAAAATTCCCGAACTCAAAGTGGACCTCCACCGAAGAGAACACCATCGCCTACAGCATCGCCAACCCGACTGTATGCCTTTCGAACAGTGCCCAATACGCATCATGCCGCGACTGGCTCGAGAATTCGCAGGCAAATGACGCTCTTTGGGGGAACCCTAAAGGACACATTAAGGACAGCGACAACAATTACACCAACAAGGGCAGCAAGTCCATCTATGACCCGTGTCCTGTCGGATACCGCGTACCTCCGGCTGACGTTTTCTCCTATTTCACCGGAATCGGCGGATATGTCGCCGATATCAACAGCTGCGACATCGCTGACGCCAACGGAGACGACATAGTAGATATGCAGGATTATCACTACGGATGGCTTTTCAATATGGAAAGCGGCTCGCAGTTCTTCCCTGCCGCAGCCAGATTCGACGGCACTTACGCCATGCTTATGGGTTCGGTAAGCGGCCTTTGGGGCAACTATTGGAGCAACTCCCCGAACACCAACGAACTCACAAGTGCCACCGGGTTCGGATTTGCCTGCCTCGCTTTCAGCACGGAAACAAAAGGCATGACAGCATCCGCAAGCGGAGCCGGCAGCAAAGCCGATGCATATTCCGTAAGGTGCATCAAGGAATAAAGTTCTGCACATAACGATTGCTCCGGCAATCCGGAAAGAAAAGAGGGGGTCCAACTAATGCTTTTAGTCGGCCCCCTTTTCGTAAACTATGTGCGTTGCTATCCTTTGAACGGCTGGCGTCCCAGAATGGAACGGCCGAGCGTCAGAGCATCGGCATATTCAAGGTCATCCCCGAAGCCGAGTCCTCTGGCAAGAGTGGTCACTTTCAAATCAGCCAGTCCAAGAGTCTTGATGTGACGGTAAATATAGAATGCCGTGGTCTCACCCTCAACATCTCCGCTCAGGGCAAGAATCACTTCTTTTACCGGAAGGGTTTCGGAATCGCCGTTTGAGCGCAAACGCTCGACAAGCTGTCTTATGGTCAAGTCCGAGGGAGCCACCCCGTTGATAGGCGATATTATCCCACCAAGCACATGATACACACCATGATACTGTCCGGTAGCCTCGATACTCATAACATCCCTTACACTTTCCACAACGCAGACAGTAGTGTGATCGCGGCTCGTATCGGCACAGATGGCACATTCTTCCCCATCGGAAATCATGGAGCACACCCGGCAGTATTGCACTTCTTCCGCCAACCGGTCAATGGACCTGG
>HF986334.1:1090-3062 GCA_000432655.1 Bacteroides sp. CAG:1060 | reverse complement strand
GTTGCGGATAGAGAAATTTTGCTTAACTTCACAAATAAAACCACTTTACTAGTGATGCGATAAAATCGCATATTTGGTTTGTAACTTGTTAATATTAAGTATTTTATTAAGTTTTTACTTGTTAACGATTTGAATCGCTTTCCGATGCGATAATTCGGTTCAACGTCGTTGCAAGTCATTAATTACAAATTATTTAAATAGCTCTTTGACATTTTACGATTTGAAGTGAGCGTTTGGCTAAATTTGTGGCTCTTTAAAGCCGCAAATCATGAACAAAGGCAAATATGTCTTCTCTCAGATCATGACCTACTTCCCCAGATGGGTCTTTGAAGACTCCGTCAAGAAGTACAAAGGAGACTTTCATGCTAAGAACCTCAATAGCTACAGTCATTGTCTTCATCTGATGTTTGGCCAGTTGGCCGGATGTAAGTCACTGAAGGATATCACATTGGTTCTCAGGTCTATCAATAAAGCCGCTTATCATCTTGGTATTCCTGTGGTTGTAGATTCATCCTCACTATCCAAGGCAAACGAGCCCAGGAATTACAGAATCTTCGAAGAACTTGGTATGTGGCTCCTCCGTAAGGTTCGTCCGATGTACGACAAGGAAAACGTTCCTGATGTATATCTTCCCGGATGGGAGATATTTGCAATTGATTCTACAACAATCCCTTGCAGCATCAAGCTGGCTGGATGGGCTATCTATACGATGGATAAGGCCTATGTGGACTATGAAGCTCTGTACAGGATGCATCTAAACGGAACCTATTTCGTTACAAGGGCAAAGGTGACTATGAAGTATGATGTGGTTGACATTAACTACAACGCCAATGACCTTGTGGGTATTGTTGGAGACAAGACCATTCATCTTAGCGGTTATGTCAGCGAGAAAAAGTATCCTAAGGACTTGCGTCTCATAGAGTTCTATGATGCTGAAAAAGATGAGATTATCACCTTTATAACCAACAACTTTGAACTTGGACGCTTATAATTGCCAACATATATCGTAACCGGTGGCAGATTGAGACGTTCTTTAAATGGATCAAGGGAAACCTGACCATCAAAGCTCTCTGGGGATACTCGGAAAATGCTGTCAAGATCCACCTTTGGGTCGCAATAAGTACTTACCTATTACTGGCTTGGGGTGAAAGCCGAACTCAAAAGTCCGCTGACGATTACAGAGATCTCTAAGGTCATTGGAGCATCACTCCTTACCAAGAGAGATATCAGAGAACTCCTCAATGTTCCTGAGCCGCTCACTCAAAATCAAAATGTCAATAAACTTGAATTAGATTTTTAAACAAAATTTATCGCATCAGTAGTACTGTTGCATATAGAAACAATAGAATGATACAATTATGAGATTAAGAATTATGGGAATATTAACAATGCTATGCTCCCTTATTGGTTGCAATGCACAATCTGAAGGATTCAAGAGTCTTTCTGTTGAAGAATATGCCAAGGCAATAGAGGACACAACCATTGTGCGCCTCGATGTCCGTACAGCAGAAGAATATGCAGATGGTCACATTGAGAATACTCTTAATATCGATGTCCTTAAAGACGACTTTCAGGAGAAAGCACTTATAACTCTTCCGAAGGATAAGACCATTGCTGTAAATTGCCGCAGTGGAAAGAGAAGCAAGAATGCAGCAAAAATCCTTGTAAAGAACGGCTATAAGGTAATTGAACTTGACGAAGGTTATAACGGATGGGTAGGTAAAGGTATGCCTGTAACCAAACAGTATTCATCATTTCAAACATTCTTGCCATGAAACAAAGAATCATTTTTCTTGACTGGTTACGCGTCATTGCCTGTCTGATGGTAATGACCGTACACGCTTGTGAGTGTATTTATTCGGACGATTATACGTTCTCGTTCCCGTCTGAAAGTGCAAAGTATGCTGTTTTCTTTTATCAGTCGCTGGTAAGACCTACGGCTGTGCCGTTGTTCCTGATGGCCACGGCCTTC
>HF986334.1:0-1069 GCA_000432655.1 Bacteroides sp. CAG:1060 | reverse complement strand
TTCCTGCTGGTGCCAGTCAAGACTGACGCCTTGCAATTCTTCAAGAAAAGGTTCACAAGGGTACTGATTCCGTTGCTTGTCTTTCTGCCCATCTATGCGGTACTACCCACGCTGTGGGGGGCTCAGACATGGGCAGAAGCAGGTCTGGAACTGCTGCATTGCTATGTAAACTTCCCTGTCTCGGGGTCACACCTTTGGTTCGTTTACATGCTCTTGGGCCTGTATCTTATCATGCCCGTTATCTCGCCATGGCTGGATAAACTGAGCCGTAAGGAGGAGCTCATCTATCTGGGCATTTGGTTGTTTACCTGTACATTCTATCGGTTGCGAGAGCTATTGGGTGGAGACATCTTTGGAGAGTGCTGGTGGAACCCGAATGCCACCTTCTATTATGTATCCGGATTTGTTGGTTATCTGCTGCTGGCACATTTCATCCGTGTTCACCTCAACTGGAGCAAAAAGCACATCCTGAGCGTATGCTTGCCGATGCTGGCTCTTCTTTATGCGGTTTGTTTCGTAAGTGCCGACTACTACAGCATCCGGGCTACTGCGCCTGCGGTACTCGAACAGGATTGGCAGAACCTTACTCCTATCGCCATAGGAATGAGTTTCGCTCTGTTCATGCTGTTCACCACCATCAAGGGAGGAGCCGACAGCTGGTTGTATAACAAAGTGATCCTACCTATCTCGTCAGCCAGCTATGGCATGTATCTGATGCACATGCTGTTACTGCCACATTGGTTCGGCTTCTACAACCCGATGCTGCCCGAATGGCTTACCATTCCTGCCACCGCCATCACAACATATGTCTGCTGCTTCGGCATTTCCTGGATGATAGGCAAACTGCCGTTTGGTAAGTATATTGTTGGGTAATGGTCTTTTAAATAAACAGAATAATACACTATGAATAGCGTATGGATAATCCAACCGCATCGAGGGCATCTATACAACCGACGAACGCCTGAAGGCCATAGTCCAGGAAAAAGTGAAACCCCGTAACCGCAATGAAGAGGAAATCTCCGGCTATCGTGACGTGCTGGCAACCATCCACGAATCCTACGAGTACATA
>HF986333.1:29523-31256 GCA_000432655.1 Bacteroides sp. CAG:1060 | reverse complement strand
CCATATTTTTGCGATTTTTTAAGTAAAACTCCCTATTCCATGGCAGAAGAGAGGAGTTTTTCAATATCCGTTTTGGCAATCTTCCCGTCAATGCATATAACGGTACACTCGCCCGGCTCCGAAGTTATCATCACGAAACTCAGCACCATGTCAGCATTGGTCACAATATAGATTCTGGCAATCTCTCCGCTATCCTTGGCTTCCATAAGAAGTTCATACTTTCCGGACTTCACCATCTTCTCCGCATCCGCAAGCAGAGCGCTGTTGATACTTGCATTCTCACTGTCAATAAGGTACATTCCTTTCAATTCCTTGATATAAGGAGTCAGGTTCACATCTTCGTCCGGCATGCTGATATCAGGAAGATTTCCTATCAGCTTGAACATCGAAGGAGAGATATATACGGCACTCACATTCTCCTTGTCGTAATACTTATTATAGATAGACTTGCCATCCTGAGCAAATGCTGCTACACAGAGCACCATCATAACCGCTGTCATCAAAAACTTTTTCATCTCAAATAATATTAATTGTAAAACTTTTCCAACACTTCGGATGCTTTGTTTATTTCAGAAAGAGTCGCATCCGCAATACTCTTCCCCTTGTTTATTTTGTCTGATATCTTTCCGAAAACCCTCTCCACCTCCGCATAGGCTTCCTGCGGATTATCGAAAGTATCTGCCGGCATCATATTGACTCTCTGGTATCGAATACCCACAAAGAGCGCTGCCGCCACGACAGCCACAGCCGGTATCCAGGCAAAACTCTTGAATACTCCGGACTTGCGAGCATTCCGGTGCAGACGTTCCGCACACAGGATATCCTCAATACTGTCATTGAGCTTCGCCGGAATCTTCACTCCGGCATCCTCGGATATTTTCTCAAGCTCTTCGAGGCTGAGCCTCTCTATTTCTTCTATTCTTTTCATATTGTCAATTCTCCGACATTCTAAGTTTTCTTCTCGCATTGCTTAGCAACACCCTCAAACTGAGGTACCCGATTCCTGTCCGTTTCTGTATTTCATCGTAACTCAAATCCTCGAACACCTTCATTCTCAGCACGGTTCTTTCTCTTTCCGGAAGCGAGGACAACTTCTGATAGATATCCTTTATCCGCTGCCGGTCGCTCATCCTCTCGTCCGCAGGAGATTCATCCGAAACCGCTTCCATCACTTCGGTCTCAGGCCGGCGGGACGCTTTTCTCACCCTGTCAAGACAGATATTGCGCATCAGAGTAATACAGTAGGCTTTGGGATTGCGGACCGTTTCCAACGCATCGGGCGAACTCAAGAGCTTCAGATACAGATCCTGCACGGCGTCCATTGCATCATCCTCGGACTCAAGAATAAAGAAAGCCACCCTGTAAAGCGCCCCTCTGAGAGGCAAATACAGTTCTGTGAACTCTTCCGTGCTCATTCTTCAGCCATCTTAACAAGAGTTCCGACCTTATCCATGTCTATACGGCCGAAAAAACATACCAGCGCACCATCCCCGGGGACGGAAATCACCACATCCTCCACCTCCTTGCCGTTGGGAAGAATATGACCATATATAAATACATTGTCACCATCTTCCTTGACGGACATCAGAAGTTCAACTCCATTAAGCATACGTTCCAGGTCCCGATTGAAAGCCTTGCGGACTTTCACGCTGCAATCCTCATAATCCGCCACGGTCATCCCGGTAAGCGAGCTCATCAAATCCAGTGCAGCAGCCGACTCCGCATCGCCATCG
>HF986333.1:26700-29462 GCA_000432655.1 Bacteroides sp. CAG:1060 | reverse complement strand
AGTCTACCTATATTGAGCCCATCAAATCCGTCTTCGCCTTTGTACTTGTTCACAAGGGACTTAAGCTGCTTGCGCGGGACTTTTTTGTTCTGGGCGTACGCAGTGGCTCCGCATAGCGAAACAGATGCCAGAGCGATCATAACAAACATTAAAATTCTTCTATTCATACTACTTATCCTTTATCTTTTCGGACGCGTCACATAATAGACGCAAAGCCCGCAGCAATGTTAAACAAAAATTGCAATATTTTAGTAATTTTGTGGAAAATCATGTTATGGAACCGATTATCAAGCATTTTACAGACAACGACCTCTATACATTCACCTGTCAATACTATATCCTTGAGACCTACCCGCGAGCCGAAGTGGAGTACACTTTCTATGACCGCAACGGCCAGATATATCCGGCCGGATTCGACAGGCTTCTTCGCGAGCAGGTCGAATACATGAAGGACGTCACCATTACTGACGAGGAAGTGGAATATATGACAGAGCACTGTATCTATCTGCCTCTGTGGTATTTCACATTCCTGAAAGGATTCCGCTTCAACCCCGCGGAAGTGGATATCAGACAAGACGCGGAAGGGCATCTGAGCATAAGTGTCACCGGCAAATGGTTCTCCGCCATAATGTGGGAGATGCCGATACTCAGCTGCATATCCGAGCTCATGCATACGCTTCGAGGCGATATAGACCGCTACGACGAGGATTTGGAATACAAAAGGGCTGTCCGGAAAGCGGAAGACATCTTCGGCGGCGGACTCACTCTCGGAGACATGGGTACCAGAAGACGTCTCAGCTTCAGACATCACGAAGCGGTCGTAAAGGCCATGAGCGAAGTTTATGCCTCCAGAGAGTGGCCGGGAAGGTTCACCGGCAGCTCCAATGTCTGGCTTGCCATGAAATACAACATCTCCCCTCTTGGCACCATGTCTCATCAGCTCATCAGCTTCGAGGAAAACGTCAGCGGAGTGTTTGAGTGCAACTTCAACGTAATGAAGAAATTCAGCGACGTCTATGACGGCGACAACGGCATCTACCTCTACGACTGCTTCGGCGACAGGGTTTTCTTCAACAATCTGAGCAAACGCATGGCCATGATGTACAAGGGACTGCGCGTGGACTCCGGCAACGAAAAGGAGCAGACGGAGAAAATAATAGAGAAATACCGGCAGTTGGGTATCGATCCGGCCACCAAGCAGGTCTGCTACAGCAACGGCCTGAATATCGACAGAGCTCTGGAGATTCACCGATATGTCAACGGAAGGGTGCAGGACTCATTCGGAATGGGAACGTTCCTTACGTGCGATGTCACCGGATGCGAACCTATGAATATCGTCCTCAAGCTCACCAAGTGCCGTATCACCGAGAAGCGGGAATGGCACGACTGCGTAAAACTCTCCTGCGACCTGAGCAAGACGCTGGGTCTCAAAGAGAAATGCGACTATCTGAAGAATCTGCTGAAATAGCTTACCGCCTTCCGAACCAGCGCGTCCAGGATACGAAGACCGTGAGCGGATGCACGCTCATGACATCGCCGCTTTCAATGTTTCTGACATCCGTCCTGCCGTAGTCCTTTACCCCTATGGCAAGACTGCTCCGGCTAAGTTCAAGTCCAAGAGATATGGAATAGCCCACGCAGAATCCGCCTTTGTAGTGGCAGGTTTTGTACTCATATCCTTCGCCTGCACTGCCGGAGCGGAAAGTCGTGGTAATCGTCTCCACAAAACTTCCCAGCACGCGGGCTTCCGCAAAAAACGGCACGTCGCGGAAACTGTCATGGAACTTGAAACGCGGGCCGAAGCCTACGGTCACGATATATGTGCCGCCTCCCTTATGATGACGGTATTCTCCATACCTGTACTTCTCGTCTCTGGTCCTGCCATAATTGAATTCCACGCCGCCAACAGCCGCCAGAGTCTTATTGAAATCATGCTTGTAATGTACGCCTGCGCAAACACCGATACCGGCACCGGTCCCCGAACTTGAAGTGGCGTCAAAATAGCTTCCCTGCGGGAACCCAAATTCCAATGACACACCTACCTGGGCCTCCGCACGCCAGGTACAGAAAATGACAGCAACCAATACCGTTATGAGACGAAACATCTTCATACATAAATTCTAATAAACGCATAAATATACGATTATTTTTTATATTTTTGCTTTTATGAAAAAGACCGCTTTGATACTTTGTCTCGTTCTCCCGATAATCGTCGCCGGGAATGTTTCCGCCAAGGTAAGACTACCGAAAATCATATCCGACTGTATGGTACTGCAGCGCGACCGGGAATTGAAAGTATGGGGATGGGCGGACCCCGGAGAAAAAGTCACCGTAAGGTTCGACGGACAGCATTGGTTCACCGAGGGTTCTGCCGACGGCACATGGGAGGTCACGATGCCCGCTCACGCGGCAGGCGGCCCGTATCTGTTGGAAGTCAATGAAATCATTCTCCGCGACATAATGGTCGGAGACGTGTGGCTATGCTCCGGACAGTCCAATCAGGAAACCCCTATCGAAAGGTTGCTGGACAAGTATCCGGAGATAAATTTCTCCAATAATCACAACATCCGCATGTACAAGACCCCTACCCAGAATACCCCGGGAGAGGTCAAGGACGACATACCGTCCGGCGAAAGGTGGCACTCGGCCGTAGCCTCGGATGTGCTGAACTGGAAAGCCCTTGCCTATTGGTACGCCGTTTTAGCGTATGAGCATACTGGTATTCCACAGGGAGTTATCGTCTCAAGCCTGGGCGGTTCGGC
>HF986333.1:26361-26575 GCA_000432655.1 Bacteroides sp. CAG:1060 | reverse complement strand
GGGCAAGTGGCAGTCAGAGCAATGGGATGACAGTGACTGGAGCACCATCACAAACCCTGCATACCTTGCCGATGCCGGAATAAAGCCGGGCGTCGTGATCTGGTACCGCAAGACAATTGAGGTACCTGAATCCATGGCAGGCAGGCACGCTAAAATATACATGGGACGGCTTGTGGATGGAGATGAAGTGTATGTCAACGGCACCCTGGTGGGC
>HF986333.1:26000-26283 GCA_000432655.1 Bacteroides sp. CAG:1060 | reverse complement strand
GAAGGGGGGAGGGTGGCGGCGGAGCGCCCGCCCGCCAATGCTGCCGATGCCGGATTTGTGCCGGACAAGCCGTATAAGCTGGTGGGCGACGAAGATACGATTGACCTCACAGGTGAATGGAAATACAAGATTGGTCTTACCGGCAGCCGCACCCCGGGAGGATTCATGCGCACCCCGCAATTCACGGGAGCCGGCCTGTACAACGGTATGATAGCCCCGCTGACCAACTATACCGTAGCGGGCACCATCTGGTACCAGGGCGAGAGCAACGCCAACCGTGGGG
>HF986333.1:13870-25987 GCA_000432655.1 Bacteroides sp. CAG:1060 | reverse complement strand
GGATATCTACGACAAGCAGCTGGAGGCGCTGATTGAAAGCTGGAGAGAGGCTTTCCACGATCCGGCGATGCCTGTCCTTATCTGCCAACTGCCGAATTATATGGAGAAATTCGACCATCCGGTGGACGAAGATTGGGCCAGAATGAGGGAGGCGCAGCTCAAGGCCTACCTCAACACCCCGGACACTTTCCTCGCCACAAGCTATCACACCGGAGAATGGAACGACATACACCCGCTCAACAAAAAGGACCTTGCAGCCACCCTGCTGCTTGGAGCGCGCAAGTTGTGCTACGGGGAGAAAGTGGATGCCATGGGGCCGGTGTACCGGGAAATGAAAATTGACGGAGACAAGATAATTCTGTATTTCGATGAAGCCCGCGGAGACCTGAAAACCAGCGACGGCGGCAAGCTCAAGCATTTCGCAATAGCAGGCGAAGACGGCAAGTTCGTCTGGGCGGACGCGGTCATCAAAGGCTCCACCGTCATTGTATCCAGTCCGGAAATAAAGCATCCTAAGGCAGTACGCTACGCCTGGGCGAACAACCCTGAAGATGCCAACCTCTGCAACAAGGCCGGACTTCTCGCCAGCCCATTCAGAACAGACAATTATCCAAAAGCAAATGAAAAGAATATTACTACTGATTTCGGGACTGGCGCTTAGTTTGAGCGTTTCCGCCCGAGCGGAATGGAACGACGGTCTCCAAAGAAGCACACCGGAAGCACAGGGTGTAAGCAGCGAAGCTGTCGCAAATGTGTTCAAAGCCCTCGACGAGGGAGGTTACAACGTACACTCTCTTATGATATTGCGTCACGGGAAGGTAATCGCCGAGCATTGGTGGCACCCATACGCACCTGAATATCAGCACGCCATGTATTCAGCAACCAAGACATTCACCGCGGTGGCTGTAGGAATGGCCGTGGACGAGGGGCTGCTTGAGGTGAGCGACCGTGTGATGGACTTTTTCCCGGATCTTCTCCCGAAAGACCTTCCAGAAGGCCTTGAAGAACTCACCGTAGAGCATCTTCTCACCATGTCGTGCGGGCACGCCGTCACCTCATATCCGGGGTCGGGAGAGAGCCAGATACGGTCTTTCCTCGCTACGCCGTTTGCCCACAAGCCAGGCACATCGTTCGCATACGACATCACCTGCTCCCACGTACTCTCCCATATCATGTTCAGAGTCACCGGCATGAATCTTCTCGAATACCTGCAACCGCGCCTTTTTGACAAGCTCGGTATTGAGGATGTCATCTGGGAAATGGATCTTGACGGACACAATATGGGTAACGGCGGGTCTCACATGAGAACTTCCGACCTCGCAAAACTCGGGATGCTGCTCAACGCCGGAGGCAAGTGGAACGGAGAGCAGCTGGTCAGTGAAGAATGGGTAAAATCCATGACCACGCCACACATCTACCAGCATCCGGAGAGAACGGAAGAGGAGAATTCCAAAGATGACGGAGGACAGGGATATGGATATCAGACATGGATGGGACGAAACGGCTCGTACAGGGCTATCGGAGGCTCCAATCAGCTCGCACTTGTAATCCCGGGAAGCGATCTTGTAATAGCGTCACACGGTGAAATCAGGGACGAGGCCGGATTCAACAGCATCATGTACACCCTTATCGGTGCATGCTCCGACAAGAAACTCAAGAAGAGCAAAATCAGCCTCGAGGACGAGATTGGGAAATACGAACTTCCAAAACCTCTTGCTCCTACCGCCTGCATCATCACTTCCAGAACACTCAGATACAAAATGTTCCAGAACGAATACGGTATCAGCGACCTGGCTCTTCGCTTCGATGCAGAGGGCAACTGCACCCTCACGATAGAAGAGGGAGCCGCCATCCACAACATACCGTTCGGTATTTCCGACTGGAAGATTGGAATGACAGACCGCAGGAACCCGTTCCAGGGTACGGTTTACGCCAACACCATGAACACCACTCCGGCCCGCACCGCAGGCATCTGCTCCTGGAGCACGCCTTCCGAATTCAAGGCGTTCTACCTGTCCATGTTCAATGTAGGGTCCACGGAGAACTTTACGTTCAGTTTCGACAGAGACTCCCTGACGTTCACAATCAAGGGACGCCAGAAGGACATCATCCTACACGGCACGATGCAGAAATAGTCTGATGACAGCATGATTTATCGCAACAATTCTAATATTATGAAAATTTTAACAAGGATTATGGCATTGGTGGGGGTTCTCTTCACAATGCTCGCCTGCGGCGGTCACAAGTACGAGACCGTCAAGAACGATCCGCAGGACACCAAGATTTACACTCTTGACAACGGACTCAAGGTATATATGTCCGTCAACAAAGAGACTCCGCGCATACAGACGTACATCGCTGTAAAAGTCGGAAGCAAGAACGATCCTTCAGAGACCACGGGTCTTGCCCACTACTTCGAGCACCTCATGTTCAAGGGCACCGAGCAGTTCGGAACTACCGACTATGCAGCAGAAAAGCCGATGCTCGACCAGATTGAAGCGCTCTTCGAGCAATACAGGAGCACTGAAAATGAGGTTCAGCGTCAGGCCATCTATCACAAAATAGATTCCATCAGCTATGAGGCCTCCAAAATCGCCATCCCTAACGAATACGACAAATTGATGTCCCTTATCGGAGCCAAAGGCACCAACGCGTGGACATCCAACGACGAGACCGTATATCAGGAGGATATCCCGTCCAACCAGATTGACAATTGGGCGCGCATACAGGCAGACAGGTTCCGCAACAACGTAATCCGCGGATTCCATACGGAACTCGAGACCATCTACGAGGAGAAAAACATGTCCCTTACCCAAGACAACCGCAAGATGCTCGAGACCCTGCTTGCCACCCTCTACCCTAACCATCCGTACGGCAAGCAGACGACCCTCGGAAGCCAGGAACATCTGAAGAATCCTTCCATCACCAATGTGAAGAAGTATCACGACGAGTATTATGTTCCCAACAACATAGCCATCTGCGTATCCGGAGACTTCGACCCGGATGAAATGGTAGCCGCCATCGAGAAGTATTTCGGAGACTGGCAGCCAAACCCTTCCGTACCGAAGCTCGAAATTGTCCCTGAGAAGCCGATTACCTCCCCTATCGTCAAAGACATATATGGACTGGAATCAGAATACATGTATATGGCATGGAGACTTCCAGGCAGTTCGGACATCAAGACATCTGCCGTATCTAATATTGCACAGAGCATCCTGTACAATGGTTCTTGCGGTCTTATGGACCTTGATATCACACAGCAGCAGAAGGCTATGATGCTCGGAGCCTCATCTCTTGGAATGGCCGACTACGGCGGATTCATCGTGATAGGTTATCCGAAGGAGGGCCAGAAACTTGAAGACCTTCGCACTCTTGCTCTGGAGGAGATTGCCAAGCTTAAGAGCGGTGATTTCGACGAATCCCTTATCGCTGCGACCATCAACAATCTGAAACTCGACGAGATGCGTTCTCTTGAAAGCAACAGCTCAAGGGCCCGCAGATATGTGGATGCTTTCATCAGCGGAATCGACTGGAAAGACGCAGCCGGCGAGCTCGAAAGGCTCAAGGCTGTCACCAAGGAAGACATCGTGAAATTCGCCAATGAATATCTCGGCGACGACAACTACACCGTCCTCTACAAGCGTATCGGTGAAGACAAGACCGTCAAGAAGATTTCTGCGCCGAAGATTACCCCTATCGTCTCCAACAGAGATGCTGTCAGCGATTTCGTAAAGGAGATTCAGAATTCGGAAGTCAAGCCTATCGAACCGGTATTCGTGGACTTCTCCAACGACATGGCCAAATTCGAGCTTAAGAAAGGTGCGGAGATTCTCTACAAGAAGAATACTCTCAACGACATCTTCACCATCGAATTCAACTACAACTACGGTATCGCAGACAATCCTGCCCTTTATTACGCGGATGACTATGTGGATTACCTCGGGACCGCGTCCATGAGCAAAGAAGAGTTCGCTTCCAAAATGTATGAACTCGGATGCGACTATACATTCAATGTCGGCATGTATTCGAGCCTTATCCGTCTGAGCGGACTCAGCGAGAACATGGAAGAAGCTATCAAGCTCTATGAGAACATGCTTCTTGGCGCAGTCGGCGACGACACTATCCTTGAGAATCTTAAAAAAGATATCATCAAGACTCGAAGCGACAACAAGAAGAACCAGTCCAACTGCTTCTCCGCACTTCAGACATACCTTATCTACGGACCTGAGTGTGTCAAGAAGCGTACTTTGAGCGATGACACCATTCTTTCTTTCCGCTCTGATGACATTCTGTCCGCTGTCAAGGACGTACTCGACAAAGGTCACGAGATTTTATATTACGGACCTATGAAGACTGGAGACCTCGAGACCGTTCTCAAGGGAAGCCATTATGTAGCCGAAGGCGCTGAAATACTTCCGGAAAGATATGAAAAAGTGCTTCAGACACCGGAGAGCAAGGTCTTCCTCGCACAGTACGACGCCAAGCAGCTCTACTACTTGCAGTATTCCAACCGCGGTGAAACCTTCGATCCGTTCGAAGCCGCCGGTATCAACATGTACAATGAGTATTTCGGTGGCGGAATGAATGCCATCGTATTCCAGGAAATGCGTGAGGCCCGCGGACTCGCATATTCAGCATCCGCCACTCTCGTAACTCCATACTACAACATTGACGATTCCTACAAGTATCTCGCTGTCATCGCCACGCAGAACGACAAGATGCGCAGCGCTATTGAAGCTTTCGACAGCATCATCAACGACATGCCGGAGTCCGAAGCCGCATTCCAGATAGCCAAGGAAGCGATTATCGGACGTATGAGAACAAGTCGCACCACAGGAATGAGTGTCCTTCGTCTCTACCAGAGTTGCAGGCGTCTTGGTCTCGGAGAGCCTATGAACAAGCAGATTTTCCACGATTTGCAGACTCTTGAGCTGAAAGATGTCGTCAAAGTACAGCAGAAGTGGGTCAAGGATCGCACATACCAGTATGCTATCCTTGGTGACATTAAGGACCTTGACACCAAATATCTTTCAACATTGGGTCCGGTCAAAGTGCTGACATTGGAAGATATCTTCGGATATTAGTATGGCATCGCAAAAGGTGACGGTCGCCTTTTGCAAAGTGAAAAGTGCAGTTGACTTTGGAATAGTGCAGCCGCCTTTAGAGCAGTGCAGTTGCCGTTGGAGTAATGCTGCCACCTTTAGAGTATTGCGAAAGGCGACTGCACTATTTGCATTGTCCGCCAATTTTCTTACCTTTGCAATTCGAGTAGCGGGCGTGTTGAAATTGGTAGACAAGCCAGACTTAGGATCTGGTGCCTTGCGCGTATGGGTTCGAGTCCCTTCGCCCGCACCACAAAAAAAGAGGTCGACTAAAGAGGTCGGCCTCTTTCTTTTGTGAAGTTCGAAGTTCCGCAGCGGCAGCAGCTCTTTTTTAGTAATTGGCAACAGTCAAGCGCAAGCGAGCCGCCCCATCGAGCTCGGTGCAGCACTTGAACTGTAGCAGCCGGAGCTCGTATATTCCGGCTGCGGTGCCAAGCTAATAATGTCGTGAGATGTACGCATCAATGAGTTTCTTTCTATGTTCACGGCTGATGCCGCTGTAAACGCGAACAACTCTTCTCAGCAACCACCAAACTGGGCAACGCGTATCAGTTTGAGAAATTCGGTACCGGAAACGGCCTCCTGGGGTACGGAATATGCGTGCGGTGCTCAAAACAGGCTCCTAGGGTACGCGGCGCATCTTCAGAGGCATTCGGTGCATGAAAACCCCCTTTTTCTGCACGGAAGGCGTTTTCAGAGGAACTCGGTGCTCAAAACAGGCTTCTACGGTACGGAAGAGATATTCGGTACCAAAAACCCACTCCTGTGGTACGCGGCGCATTTTCCGTGTGGTGCGGGAGGCCGCAAAACGACACCGGAGCGCACCACCATAGCACAGAACAACCACCGGAGAAAAACAATCACCGGGCCACAAAACGACCACCGGGGCACAACAATCACCAGGCCGCAAAACGACCACACCGGAGAAAAGGGAACAAGAGGGGCGGCCACAAAATATAGCAGCAGATTACAACCGAGTCAATGCGTAACCGCGGAGACGCTTACTTGCTACAGTTCCAAAAGATTGTTCAGCAGAGCATAAACGGTAAGGCCAGCGATAGTTTTTATGTCAGTCTTCGCGGTGATGTTTTTCCTGTGACTCACTACAGTATGTACGGAGATATTGAGATGGTCCGCAATCTCCTTGTTTATCATCCCCTTAGCCACACAGACAAGAACTTCCTTCTCACGATCGGAAAGGATTCTATCCACAGGAGTTGTCATTTTACGACCTTCCAGGGCGGTTTCCTCCAAAAAGATATGCTTGTGAATATCGGCTTGGAGGGAGCTGAGCGACGAAAGCACATTGAACGCTTCTCCCTGGTCGGCCTTGTCGGGAAGATAGTTCATAACCAGATTCTTCAGATCTTCCAGAGTTTCCTCAACTCCGGAGTGGTCTTCCTGCTGGATACAGGCGTCATTATCTCCGATATTGGGGAACACCACATTTTCCTCATACTTGAAATGTTCGTGAACCTCCTCCTTAAAATCAGAAAAGAACTTCCATATAACGCGCTGCGTCTCGTCCGTACACGGGAGAATCATTCGAGAAAGACCTGATGCAAGTTCCTTGATCGCCACATCCTCATAATAGACATGGGACGCACGGAGATAATTCGCGATAACGGTCCGATCCGCCCTTTCTATATCTTCTCGTGAAGGAATGTAGTTGTCCTGAGAATATACCTTGCAGATAAGAAGAAAAGAATGCGGGTCAACACCTGCTCCCGCGCACACTTCACCCACAGAAGCATCTCCGTATCCGAAGCGAAATCCCATACGCGAGAACACGGCAAGCAATGACGGATGCTCCCCAAGCAGATCCGACATTTTCATCGAAATATTGAATTCGTTTGTCATTTGGAAGACAAAGATAAAATATTTCAAGAAACCTCACATCCCTATTTGTTGCTATACCCGCACTCAAAAATCCCCCAAAAACGGGATTTCAGACAAGAAATCGCCGCCTTACCTTTGCCGTCGGAAACAAATCAAAAAACAAGAATATGAAACGTATTTTATTGATAGCCGCATCGGCTTTGCTTTGCATCTCTCTTTCTGCAAAATCAGCACTTGTAGTAATCGCCCACGGCTCGACTTCCGAGAGTTGGAACAGCGCCGTCATGGCATTGGAAGACAAACTGAGCAAAACGGATATTCCCGGAATAAGTTACAAGAGGGTCGCAATGATGGAATTCAGTCGCCCGGACATCGCCTCAGTGATGAAAGACTGTGAGAAACACCAGATAGACACCGTATTTGCGCTGCCTTTGTTCATCTCCCCGTCCGGACACAGTGAGGACGATATCCCCAACATTCTGGGCCTCAAGTTCAACCCTTCCATACGCGAGGAACTGAAGGAAGAAGGTATTAATATGGTAAAGACCAGAATGCACATAATAGCCGGCCCCACGCTGATGGAATCCGGAGTTATAGAAAAGGCGATGATACAAAGGGTGAAAACGCTTTCGTCAAACCCGAAAGAAGAAGCGTTAATTTTCCTTGCGCATGGCGACTCTGCCAGAATCGGCTTTTGGAAAAGGATTCTGAACAATTGTGTAGATGCCGCTAAAGATGAGGGATTCTCATACATCGACTACCAACTTATCGGGATGGGACAGAATTTCAACAAGGATGTAGCACCCATGCTGAAAAAGGCAAAGGAGTCAAAAAAGAAAGTCATTGTACAGGGCATCTATCTTGTGTCCACGGTAAACTCGATGGCAAACAATGCAGGAATAAAAGATGACAGCATCTTATTCGGCTCTGACGGAATACTTCCACTATCCGAAGCTGATGTTCTCGATTGGATTGTAAATACGACCAAAGAATGGATTGCAGGAAAATAATAATTCTGTCCGCGCTCGCCTCTCTTCCCTTCACGCAGTCACTGGCACAGACGCAGGACTACTCTGATACCCTGAGCATCAATGCAGTCGTCATCACCGGCACGCGAACGGAAAAAAGACTGTCGGAAGTGCCTGTCCTCACAACTCTGATTACCGAACGCGAGGTTGAGAAATCCGGCTCATCGAGCCTACTCGAGTCTTTGGAAGACAATATTCCCGGAATAATATCTGAGCCGAACGGAATGGGCAACAATCTCAGAATCAGAGGGCTGAACAGCCGGTACATCCTTTTTCTCGTAGATGGTGAGCGTCTTGTCGGAGAGGGAGCAGGAGGCAACATAAACCTCGATCAGATAGACGTTGCAAGTATCAAACGCATCGAAATGATCAATGGTGCCGCCTCCGTCTTATACGGCTCAAATGCCGTGGGGGCCGTCATCAATGTGATCACAAAGGAGCCTCAGGAAGCGATTGCCGCCGGCTGCGATATTTCCTATCAGAGCAACAACACAGCAAAGACACGGGTGCATGTCGAATCCAGACAGAACAAATTTCTTTCTCAGGCAAGTATCTACCGCAACTCCTCCGACGGCTTCGGCGCGAAGGGAGACGGTGCCTATGCCGCAAGTTATGCGGACTGGGGAGGCAACATGAAGCTGGGATATAAATTCAACGCCAGGACGGATGTCAACGTCACCGGACGATATTTCCGACACGAATCATTCAATCCGGAAGGAAGTCTTAATGCCACACATCCGCTTACCCACAACTTTTCTGCCGGCATAAACGGAGGCTACAAATCCGACAACGAGCGCTACAGCCTGAGGGCGAGTGTCAATTATGACAAGTATTTCGACTCCGATCGCTACGAGCGAAAAGACGAGACCGCTCTCTCCGGCACAGCTTCTAACATATCATCGAGATTGCTGAACACTTTCAAGCCGAGCGAGGTATGGGAGATAGTTGCAGGGGCCGAGCAGAACCACGAGGAAAACTATTCCGTGAAGACATTAGGCTCCACCCCTACCACAAAATCTTTGGATGATGTGAGTCTTTTCGGTCAGGGACAATACACTGCATTCGGATCGCTTGACATAGTCGGCGGCGCACGATATACGTACAATTTCCAATTCGGAGGGGCCGTTACTCCAAAACTGTCGTTGATGTACAAATGGAAGGATTTCACCTTCCGTGCCGGATCCGCAACAGCATTCAGGTCTCCGAGCATAAAAGAACTGTTCTACAACTTCGACCATCAGGGAATGTTCTGGGTATATGGCAACCCCGACCTGAAAGCGGAAAAGGGACTGTACAATTCATTGTCAGCCGAATACAGCGGAAGCAGATTCTACGCATCTGCAGCAGCCTACCGCAACGACATCAAGGACAAAATCACCCAGTATGAAGTCGTAAACGAACTTGGCGGGCTGGAGAAGTATTACAAAAACACCAGCAGTGCTACAATTACAGGCCTCGACATCAATTTCTCCGCAATCATCTTCAGGCATCTCTACCTGAAAGGCAGCTACAGCCTGTGTGACGCCACCGACAACGCCACCGGAAAACAGCTTTCCGGAAACGTCAAGCACAGCGGTACCGCATCAGCTACCTGGAACGGCAATTTCCTGAAAGGACAATACTCTGTCCAGATAGCCGGGCGATTCTCTTCTCCGCACTCATACAGCAGCAGCGGCAAAACATCCCTTTCCAAGCCGTACAACATCTGGAAGGCGGTCATCACAAAGCGGTTCCATTTAGGCAAGAATGACCTCAACCTTACCTTTAAGTGCGACAACCTTTTCAATTTCCAGGATCCTACTTTCATCAATCCCGGAAGGCAATATCTGATAGGACTAAATTATAAATTCAACTAATATGAAACACATCTCAACAATCATCACAGCGATTGCAGTATCGCTCATCGCCATCTCATGCACCAAACAGGGCAATCCATCAGCAGACCCGGCGAAGGAAGGGTACGTGGATGCCACATCCAAAACGACCTGGACATATTTCTCGTTAAGCAAAGGAGAGGTCATCGGCACCGGTGCCGAAAGCGAAGCCGACAATGCCGCATGGGCCGCCCGCACAGACTGGGACCTGGCTGTCTGCCGCTACAATATAAGGACAAACAGCGGTACGTCATCATCGACGGGCGCAAATGGTGGAGTTTACACTTCCACCCTGACATTCGAAGGGCTTTCAAGCATACCGGCAGATGCCGCATTTGAGGCGGACAAACTGGTAACATCCAGTGGAATGGGCGGCGAAAAGACAGTTTCGGAATCAAGCGCGACCGTAATCACATTCAAGACAAATGCAGACGGCTCGAAAGTGATGCCGCCCGTATATCTGAAGGCTCCGGTGTATGTGTTCCGTACAGCAGACGGAGGAAGCGCATATAAGGTGGAATTCACACAATATCAGAATGAGGACAAAGTCACGGGACATGTGAAATTCCGTTTCGCAAAGATCAAATAACCGTGTTCCCCTCATCCGGAATCCGTCTATATTACAGATAACCCCCGGACATAGTCGTTCTAAATATTCAAACCCCGAAAGACATCCTCAGGACGCTTTCGGGGTTTGGCCTTTGTAAATATCGAAAGACTACTCGTCTATTCCGTCAATTGTCTGAATAGTGCCGTCTTCGTTGTACTTGAGCTCGCATACCTTGAGGCTGCGAAGGCAGTTGACTCCCTTGGAAGGCACGCTGTCGTGATGGAAAAGCCACCATTTGCCTTCGAACTCCACGATGCTGTGGTGAGAGGTCCAGCCTACCACCGGAGTAAGAATCTTTCCCTTGTAAGTGAAAGGTCCATAAGGATTGTCTCCGATAGCATAGCAGATACAATGAGTATCGCCGGTAGAGTAGCTGAAATAATACTTTCCGTTGTACTTGTGGAGCCAGCTGGCCTCGAAGAAGCGGCGCTCGTTGTCTCCTGCAAGAAGAGGCTGGCCGTTCTCATCGAGAATCACCACATCGCGAGGATCTTCTGCGAACTGGAGCATGTCACCTGACAACCTGGCCACCTTGGCGCAAAGTGCAGGTTCGTCATCCTTCGGAAGAGTGGAACCTGTGTCAAGAGCCTTATTGTCACGGTATCTCTGAAGCTGTCCTCCCCAGATGCCACCGAAGTAGAAATAGTACTCTCCGTTCTCCTCATATACGCATACGTCGATGGAATAGCTTCCACGCATAGGGTCCGGCTGAGGGATAAACGGTCCGCAAGGATTGTCAGAGACGGCCACACCGAAATGGAACACGTCATTCTTATCCTTCATAGGGAAATACAAGTAATACTTGCCATCCTTGCGTGCTACGTCACAGTCCCAAAGCTGGCGGCCGTGCCATGCAATGTCTTCCCTCTTCAAAGCTATACCGTTGTCCTTGAAAGGCGATGTCATAGGATCGTTTCCTTCAAGAGAGAGGACATGATAGTCCTTCATATCGTATTCAGCGCCAAAATCATCATCAGGAATTCCGGACTCCCAGTCGTGAGAAGGGTAAATATAGAGCTTTCCGTCGAAAACATGAACGGACGGATCGGCCATATAATCAGATGGCCATACGTATCTTTTCTTTGTCTTCATGATAATTTATGTGATTAATCGTTTGACTTGTGTCTTTCTTCAATGGCAGTATTGATCTCCACCATCTTCTCATCAGAGAGTTCATACTTGCTGATGATGAACATGGCAAGAACAAGAAGAATAGCCGGAATTACGCACACGAGCCAGAGAATACCCTGCTGTGCAAGCTGAGTCTGCTCGGCTATGGCTGCGTCATATCCTACCTTTGCAAGGACGAATCCCGGGATCACACCACCAAGAGCCATACCGGCCTTGAAGAAGATACCGGTGAGCGCATTTACGATACCGGCGATACGGCGTCCTGTGGTATATTCGCTATAAGCCACAACCTCAGGCACAAGGGCCCACATATATCCTGTAGCCGTGATAATACCGGTACTCTTGATGAACTGGGCCACGCAGAGAAGCCAGAACTGTGACTTGAGAGCAGGAATGCTTACGAAAATATACATCATTGCCATACCGACAATGGCGGTACCAAGGAAAAGATAGAACATTCCCTTCTTGCCGATCTTCTTCTTGATGGCAGGCACCAAAGGCATGAATATGAATGCAGGGATGGTACCAAGCCA
>HF986333.1:5857-13848 GCA_000432655.1 Bacteroides sp. CAG:1060 | reverse complement strand
CACATGAACGCCGTAGTCATGAACGCATTGGCGTGAATGCTGCTGGTCATGAAATATGAATCAGCCGCATTGCTGACGCTCATCATTGCAAATGCTGTGATGAAGAAGAACGCAAGTACCCGGAGCGGTCTGTTGCGGGTAAACTCCTGCCACAGGTCACTGACCTTTACATTGGCGGATTCCTTGGCGTCCATCACGACTTTCTCCTTTGTCTGGGAGAAGCAGAAAATGAGAAGCACAAGACCGAGAAGAGCAAATATGGTCATGGTGACAAACCATGCAGATGCTGATTCCGGAGTATTGTAAACCGCCTCCATCTTGCCGTCAGCATTCATCACCTTAGGGGCGAAGATAGCTATTACGAGAGGAAGGGACTTCACTGCAAGACCTCCGAGGTTGGCCATGAACATACGTGTGGACGTAAGGACCGTAATCTCGTCCGTGTCACGGGTAAGTGAAGAGTTGAGCGCTCCGTAAGGTACATTTACAAGCGTATAGCACATGGACATTCCCACATAAGTAATGTACGCGTAAACAACGGAACCGCTGAAACCGCCCCAGAAGCAGAGGATGGCAAGTCCCACGAGAGGAATACCTCCAAGCACCAGCCATGAGCGGTACTTACCCCATTTAGGGTTGCTCTTGTCTACAATCGTTCCTACCACCGGATCCCAAAGCACGTCAACCAGACGGACGATGAGGAACATCAGAGCGGCAACATCCGGACGAAGTCCATAAACGTTGGTATAGAAGAAAAGCAGCCAGATACTGATGGTCTGATAGATAAGATTCTGGGCCAGGTCACCGGAGCCGTAACCGATTCGCTGGAGCCAGCTGAGTTTGTAGAAGCCTTTAGCTTCTGCGGATTGTTGTGTCATAATTATCAGTTGTTAAAATTATTTTCTGCACAATTTGCAAATATACCAAGACCACCCGGATAATTCACCAAAAATTGTAACAATTTGTTTGATTTTTCTTACATCCACATAGCCCGAGCGCTGACAGAAAATTACTGGAACGAAACTTGCCGATAGTAGCATAAGGTGACTAAATCACTAATAATCAATTATGAAAAAGAATATTATTGCCATAATGGCAGTCGCAGCGACAGCCTTGGCAGCAGCACAGCTCTCTTTTGCGTGCACGGGAATTACCCTCAGGACCGCAAAAGGGAATACTGTAACAGCCCGCACCATTGAATGGGCGGCAAGTGACATGAATTCCCTTTATGTCGTGGTACCCCGCGGATATACAAGTCAGTCCATGACTCCGGACGGAGCTACGGGCATGCGTTTCAAGACCAAATACGGGTATGTGGGGCTCGCCGTGGAGCAGTCCGACTTCGTCACGGAAGGCCTCAACGAAAAAGGCTTGTCAGCAGGTCTGTTCTATTTCCCGGAATATGGCGAATATGAGCCTTACAGCAAGGAAAACGCTTCCAGAAGCATGGCCGACCTGCAGCTCGTCTCATATATCCTTGGGACATGTGCCACAGTGGATGAAGTAAAGGAAGCCGTAAGCAGTATCAAGATACACCCTATCGACCCGCGCGCATCCACCATACACTGGAGATTCACAGAGGAGAGCGGACGTCAGATTGTACTTGAGATAATAGACCAGAAATGCATTTTCTACGAAAATGAGCTGGGCGTTCTCACCAACTCTCCTTCGCTGGACTGGCATCTTACCAATCTCAACAACTACATCAATCTCAATTCCGGCAAAATCTCCGAAAGGCAGCTTGGGCGCCTCGACATGAAGGCTATCGGAGGAGGTACCGGACTTCTTGGACTTCCGGGCGATTTCACCCCGCCGTCAAGGTTTATCCGTGCGGCATTTTTCCAGTGCAGCGCTCCTGTAAAGGAGAACGCAGATGACACTGTCATCCAGGCCTTCCATATTCTCAACAATTTCGATATTCCGGTTGGAAGCCAATACGCCCCGGGAGAGCAGCAGCCTGAAATTCCGAGCGCCACGCAATACACGGCGGCCTCGGATTTGATCGGACGGAAAATCTACTGGCGCACCATGCACAACAGCAACATCCGCTGTATCGACTTGTCGGCAATAGACTTCAGCAAGGCAAAATTCGTATGCCGCCCGCTGGATGATAGCCCAAGAGAAAAAATTGTAATGGTCAACCCACAATAGTAATATCTTTTTCGCTACATTTGAGTGCTAAAACATTTCATTTATGAAAAAGACCATTTTGCTCTTGTCTGTGCTCGCATTGTTCGCCTGCACATCAAAGCCTGCCAGTCCGGTGCTGACCATTGAAGGAGGTCAGGTGCAGGGTGTCCTTTGCGACAATCCGGGAGTCTATGCCTATAAGGGTATCCCTTATGCCGCTCCACCTATCGGTGAGTTGAGATGGAAAGCTCCTCAGCCGGTAGTTCCTTGGAAGGGCGTTCTTATGGCCGATTCTTTCGGACATCCGGGATATCAGGCTGTTCACTACCCTGGAGGATACACTACAGAATGGGGCTATGGTGACGAAGCGCCTTACAGCGAAGATTGCCTTTACCTCAACGTTTACACCAAGGCTCCGGGACAGGTAGATAAGAAACTTCCTGTAGCGCTTTGGATTCATGGTGGCGGATACCGCGAAGGCTGGGGTTCAGAACCTGAGTTTGACGGACAGGAATGGGCATCCAAGGATGTAGTTCTCGTTACGTTCAACTATCGTCTCGGCGTATTCGGATTCCTCACACATCCGGAACTTTCTGCCGAGAGTCCTGACGGAGTATCCGGAAACTACGGTATTCTTGACCAGATTGAAGCCCTCAACTGGATTCAGAAGAACATCGCCCAGTTCGGTGGAGACCCTGACAATGTGACCATCTTCGGACAGAGCGCCGGCGGTGGAAGCGTAAAGACCCTTTGCGAGTCCCCTCTTGCCCGCGGCAAGTTCCACAAGGCAATCATCATGAGCGCAGGTGGAATCACCGTTCCTGACGGAAGAGCCTCTTCAAGAGGAAGAGTCAGCATGACCCTCGCTCAGTCAGAGCAGCAGAGTAAAGAGATTTTCGACTGGGCAGGACTTACCGACCTCAAGAAAATGAGAGCTGCCGGCACAGAGACCGTATATGCCCTTTCCACTATCTATAACGCTGCTTCCGGAAAGCGTGCCTACATGACAGGCTCTCCTGTTGTGGACGGACATGTATGCCTCAAGAGCTTCGATGACGCAGCAGTAAGCGGAACATTGGCAGATGTACCTTATATGATAGGATACACACTCAACGATATGGGCAACATGGCTCCGGGAGTGGCAGCATTCGCGCTTGATCGCGAAAGCAAGGGTGCCAAATGCTGGGCATACGAATTTGCACGTCCTCTTCCTGATGACGGCTCACATCCTGAGGTTACCGCCCGTCTCAAGGGCGCCTTCCACTCTTCAGACCTCTGGTTCGTATTCAAGTCTCTCAAGCACTGCTGGAGACCTTGGACAAAGGGCGACTGGGATCTCTCGGAGAAGATGCTTTCTGCATGGACCAACTTCGCCAAGTACAGCGATCCTAACGGACCTGACGGAGGCGTCTGGACACCTTACACCTCTGCAACTCCTTCATTCATGCTCTTCAAGCTTGACGCAGCAGATGTAGAGAATTCAGAGATGGGACAGCCTATCAAGCCATAACATTTTGAAATAATACAGGCAAAAGCCCGGGTGAAATCAACTTTCATCCGGGCTTTTATCATTCAATTGACGCTCATCAATACTCCACCTTGTCAGATTTGAGACGCCACTCGTCAAACGGCTCAAGACGCTTGATATCGTCATCCCATCTGAACGGAATGCTTCTCGATGACATCGGAAGGGCTATTTCCTTGTAAATGAACGAATCGTCAAATCCGGCCTCAGCCGCATCAGTCTGAGTCCCGGCATAGACCACACGGTCCAGACGAGCCCAGTAAATGGCACCAAGACACATTGGACAAGGCTCGCAGGAGGTGTACAGCACGCATCCTTTAAGCTCAAAATGGCCCAACTTGGCACAGGCGCTTCTTATAGCCTGCACTTCAGCATGTGCGGTAGGGTCAGCATTGGAAGTCACACGATTGACTCCAGTAGCTATGACTTCACCATCCTTTACGATGACGGCACCGAAAGGTCCCCCACCATTGCGAACATTCTCAGTGGCGAGATCAATCGCCTGATTGATAAATAATTTATCCTTTTCTGTAATATTACCCATATATGAATTGTTTAGAATTGGTTGTCAATATCCGAGTCGCGCAGCTTTACGTGCATCCCGACGCTTGGCCCGTTCCATCTTCCGATGAATCCGGCGGTCGTATATCGAATCTTCATACTGCTTGTAGAAATCGTCCATATTCATCGCACTTGAAGCCAGAGCCTCATTGACTTCCTTCTCAATGGCTTCACTCTGATCAATCATCTCCTGTTCGCAGACGAAATCGCCTATCATATCCGCATATTCATCCATCTCCATCTCATTGAGTTCTTCATTATTCCTGCTCATTGGGTCAAGCTTGCGGCTGCGCTCCTCAATGTCATTGAGCGCACTTCCGTTATGACGCATGACTGCGCCGACTCCACGCTTGAAGATATTTCTGATGGACTTGGACAGATTGATCTGGACAGTATCCAGCTGCTTGGTGTATGACGGGATATGTCCGTCCCGGTATTTGGCCCTGCCGAGAGAAAGATGCCAATTATCGGTAGTACCATACACGTTCACCCCGAACCTCACCAGCACCGGAGACTTCAGCACGGACACATGATAATACATGCTCTTGTCGAAATTCTGCGTGCCACGCAGCGCAAGTTTGAGTCTGTCCGTACCCAGGATGAAAGGGAATACCTCCACCCGGCTGTCATGAACTATGGCATCCGCAGAAAGGTTGTCAATAGATAGAGCATCATGCTTTCCGAATATCAGACGGCTGGTCATCTTTCCGAACATGCCCTGGTTGTATATCTTAAGATCTTCACCTCTAACGCGCATCACTCCGTCAAGAGTAGGCACAAGCACGTTTCTGTTGGTGTCGAGTTGTGTCGTGACCGAAAGGTCCAGGCCGAGCTTGCCCTCAAATGCCTTCAGTGCCGGCATAAGCGTATCCACTGCAGGGATAAGACTAACAATTTCCTTGGCCCGCATCCCTTTCAGCGACAGATTCACTCCTGTGGAAATGTCACTTTTGGTCCTGGTGGAATAGAAGGCATCCAGATTTATGTCACCGATATCGGTAGTCACATCAGTGCTTGTCAGCTGCATCGTCCTGTCTTTGATCCTGATACCGGATGTGACCGGACCTATATGCGGATCAGAGAAATCAATCCTGTCCGCGCTCATTTTCAGCGTCAAATCCACATTGCCCGGCACCACAAACAAAGGAAGGTCTTTAGCATAGACCTTGGCATTCTCAAGCGTGTCAGTCACAAAGCTTTCATCCATCTCCTCCGCTACCGATACATCGCCGTAATCCTTCTCGCCGACCATTATGGCGGAAATGAACTCATTGGCATTGATACGCCGCGAATCCGCAAGAAGATACACATTGAGCATATCCTTACCCATGAGCGACTTCTTCAGCCCCCTGACATAGCCGCAGACGGTAAGGTCACTGGTACCGGAATTGATGCCCAGTGCTTCTATCATAAGCTCCCGGTCGTTCATATACGCATCCAGAGCGGTAAGTCTGGTACGCAAAGGCAGGCTCGGGGAAGAGTAGTATCCGTCGTCAGCCTTTATGTGGCCCTCTGTGGACCAGTTGCGAAGGTATTTGACCAAAGACGAATCAAGCGATATGTCGACATCCGCCTTCTCGAAATCCTTCTCCTGCAGGAAAGCAGGCATTTTTCGCTCTTTTTTCACCTCCGGCTTCGGAACTATCTTCTGCGCCGAAACGGCAAAGTCAGTCCCGTTGAGTCCATAACGTCCGGAGCCGAACTTAAAGAACAATCTCTCACTCTTGGAACTGAAAGACAACTTCGGGAGCAACTCTCCTCCCAGAAGGGTTTTCGAAAGATGCCCCTCGTTCCGGATATTCCTTATACGGGTAATAAGTTCCACCCCGTTGTTGAAATAAAGGCTGTCAAAATCCACGCTCAAATCAAATCCCGTCTTTCCGGAACGAAGGTTTATGGCGCTGTTGAAAAGCACGGTGTTGAGACTGTCCGAATTCATTGACACGGCCAGATTGCGGCTTCTCAGCCTTCCCTCTATATCAGCATCCGTGAACTTATAACTCATAAGTTCGGACCTTCTGGTTCGGGCGCTCAGATTGAGACGCACGTCTCCGGATGCGTTTGTAATCCCGAAACGTTCCGGAACAATCGTCATAAACTGCCCAATGTCAGCTGAGGCATCGGCAGAGAGCATATACGTAGGATCCGCTCCGAGAATATCCAGGGCTTCCCCGTCCAAATCCACGTCAATTCCCGGAATCACCAGACAGAACTCATGTATATCCGCATTCAGGACTTTATCGGAAGACATGACCGCATCTATATCCACCGTCAATTCAGCTTCAATGTTCTCAGGATAATACTTTGTGTGTGAATGAGGTATGCGAAGGCATGCTTCAAGCGAAGGGAACCTGTCGGCAGACAATACCCCGTCCGCCTCAAGATCGGCGGAAATCCTGGCATCAGTAGAGAAATCCCGGAATGCAGGCACAAAGCGTTCGGCGTACCTGCTCCTTATCGTATCAAGCGGACAATCTTCAAGACGCAGTGCAGCCTTTACCACTGCGCTGTCAGACATGAAAGACGCCTGCCCATCAAGAGAGAGCGGCATATAGGCCAATGTAGCCCGGATGCCGTCAGAACTCAGATCCAGGGCCTCCCTGCCCTTTGCGATCTTTACTCTGCCGGACAAGTCAAAAGGCAGAACCAGACGTCCATACTCCTGCAATCGGAGCAGCGCCTCCGAGGATAAATGCAGGTCAAAAACATCGGTTCCGGGCTGACTTACCACAAGTTCCGGAAGGGAATAATTCAGCGTATCCACCCTGTTTTCGGCAAACAGCGACAGGGAATCCACCATGGAAGTGATATTCCGGCAGGTGAGAGCACCGTCATCAAGGTGCACCTTCCCACTGAAAGCAAAACTGCGGAAAGCTACTTCGGCGCAGGCGCGGGAACTGCGGTTGTCATAGACAAACTTGGGGTTTCCCCCTATTTCGAGCTGCCCGACCGAGAGTTTAAACGCTCCGGAGCGGCTCTTGCCGTCAGACTCTTTCTCGTCCGAGCCAAGTTTCAGAATATCAAGATTGCAAGACTGAGCATCATACACATGCACATAGGCGCGAAAACCGTCAAGTCTGGCATTTCTGATATTCAACCTCCGTCCGATAAGGGAGAACGGATTGACTTTCAGGTCAAGGTGGTCAAACGCAGCCAAGGTGTCAAGTTCCGTCCCTACGCCGCACAGGCCAAGAGCTCCCGCTCTCCTGTCATCCCTCTGAAACAGATCATGAGGGTATGTGAGGGACACGCTGTCAAGCCGCACCCGTACCGACGGAAAAGAAGAGATAACTGAAACCTTGGGACGTGAATAGGCAAGTTTGCCGTCAACATATTCGACGGCAAACTCATCTATCACATCGGTAATCCATTTTGTATTGAGAATCATCTGTGATGCCGCAAGCAGCACCACAAACAATCCTACCAGAGAAGCAAGGGCTATTCTAAGCCACTTTCTCACAAACCGAGCTTCTTAAAGAAATCATTGCCCTTGTCATCCACAAGGATGAATGCAGGGAAATCTTCCACGCGAATCTTCCAGATGGCCTCCATGCCGAGCTCCGGATATTCCACGCACTCGATAGACTTGATATTGTTCTGTGCAAGAATGGCTGCCGGGCCGCCAATAGAACCGAGGTAGAATCCGCCATGCTTGTGGCATGCATCCGTAACTACCTGACTTCTGTTGCCCTTGGCGAGCATGACCATGCTTCCTCCATGATCCTGGAATTCATCCACATAAGGGTCCATACGACCTGCGGTGGTAGGACCGAGC
>HF986333.1:2747-5821 GCA_000432655.1 Bacteroides sp. CAG:1060 | reverse complement strand
CCTTCCGGAGTCTTGGCCGGACCAGCATAATAGATAGGATGATCCTTGAAGTACTGAGGCATGCCCTCTCCGGCATCAAGACGGGCCTTAATCTTGGCATGAGCTATATCACGGGCTACGATAATCGTACCGTTGAGGCTAAGTCTGGTGCTGACAGGATATTTGGTGAGCTGCGCGAGAATCTCCGACATCGGGCAGTCAAGATTAATCTTCACGGCATCCCCTTCTCCGGCATTGCGAAGCTCCTCAGGGATCAACTCATAAGGCTTATCATCCATCTTCTCAATCCAGATACCATCGGCATTGATCTTGGCTTTGATGTTTCTGTCTGCAGAGCAGCTGACTCCCAGACCAATCGGGCAACTGGCACCATGGCGCGGAAGCCTGATGACACGGACATCATGAGCGAAATATTTTCCTCCGAACTGGGCACCAAGGCCAATCTTATGTGTCTCTTCCAGAAGCTGCTTCTCCAACTCCACGTCGCGGAACGCCCTTCCGGTCTCATCTCCGGTAGTAGGCAATTCATCGTAATAGTGGGTGGAAGCAAGTTTCACGGTAAGAAGGTTCTTCTCGGCAGAAGTACCGCCCACCACGATTGCAATATGGTAAGGAGGGCAGGCTGCCGTACCTAAAGTCTTCATCTTGGCAACGAGGAACGGTACCAGCGTCCCCGGATTCTGAATACGGGCCTTGGTCTCCTGATAGAGGTATGTCTTGTTGGCCGAACCGCCTCCCTTGGTGACGCAGAGGAACCTGTACTCATCTCCCTCACACGCTTCAATGTCTATCTGGGCAGGCAGGTTGCACTTGGTGTTGACTTCGTTGTACATATCCAGAGGAGCGTTCTGCGAATAACGCAGATTCTCTTCGGTGTAGGTCTTGAAAACTCCCAGGCTGAGGGCCTCTTCATCGCAGAAGCCGGTCCATACCTGCTGACCTTTCTCTCCGTGTACGATAGCGGTACCGGTATCCTGACAAAGCGGAAGTTTCCCCTTGCAGGCAATTTCCGCATTGCGGAGGAATGTCAGAGCCACATACTTGTCATTGTCGGAAGCCTCGGGATCACTCAGAATCTTGGCTACCTGCTCATTGTGAGAACGGCGAAGCAGGAAGCTAACGTCACGGAAAGCCGTATTGGACATCAGCGTGAGGGCTTCTTTGGAGACCTTCAGAATCTTGTGTCCTTCGAATTCCGAAGTGCTGACCAACTTCTCGGAGCCGGGAATTTTGTAATACTCAGTCTTGTCCTGTCCAAGCTGAAACATAGGAGCATACTTAAACTCTGTCATACTAACTTACGTTCCGCAAGCAATCTATTTGTTATTCAGGGATTGTGCGTCTTGCGGAACTTTTCATTCCGCACAATTCCTGTGTTTAATTCTGCATTAAAAATATCTTTATGAATTCGTTGATGTCCCCGTCGAGAACACCCTGCGTATCGGCCGTCTCATAACCGGTGCGGAGGTCCTTGACCATCTTGTAAGGATGAAGCACGTATGAGCGTATCTGGGACCCCCACTCGATCTTCTTTTTCTGTCCTTCCAGCTCGGCCTGCTTCTCCTGACGCTTCTTGAGCTCAATGTCATAAAGACGGGATTTGAGGATGCGCAAGGCATTCTGCCTGTTGTCCTGCTGGCTGCGGGTTTCGGTATTCTCCACCGTGATGCCCGTAGGAATATGCCGCACGCGCACGCCCGTCTCCACTTTATTCACATTCTGACCGCCGTGGCCTCCCGAGCGGAACGTATCCCATTCGATGTCCGAAGGATTAATCTCAATATTGATGGTATCATCCACAAGAGGATATACAAATATGGAACTGAACGTGGTCTGACGCTTCCCCTGTGCATTGAACGGCGAGATGCGGACAAGACGGTGAACTCCGGACTCGGCCTTGAGGTATCCATAGGCGTAGTCCCCTTCAAACTGTATGGTAGCGGACTTTATGCCGACCTCATCCCCCTCGAGCAGTTCGGTCACGGTCATTTTGTAGCCGTTCCTCTCTCCCCAACGCATGTACATACGCATAAGCATGGCGCTCCAGTCATTGGCTTCAGTCCCCCCGGCTCCGGAATTAATGGTCAGCACCGCTCCCAGCGAATCTCCCTCCTCGCCCAGCATGTTCCTGAGCTCCAGATCCTCCACGAGCCGCTTCGCATTTGCAAAAGCCTCGTCCGTTTCCTGACTCTCGGGATCGAGTTCCAGCAAAACCTCCATATCATCCACGGCAGTCTTCGCGGAATCATACGCATTCACCCATGATTTGAGTCCGCTCACATCTTTGAGAAACAACTCCGCTTTCTTGGGATCATCCCAGAAATCCGGCATCTGGCTCTGCTTCTCCTTAAGCTCAAGCTCAGATCTCTTGCCCTTCATATCCAGGCACCGGTCGAGCGTTTCCATCCGGCCTTGAAGTTCCTTTATCTGTTCTTGTGTTATCATCAAGTCTATATTTGTAACCTACAAAATTACGAAACTGTTTTGATTTATTCAATGGATAGAGTAAATTTGCCATTATGGCTACGATAGGTATCATGGATTCCGGGGTGGGCGGGCTGTCCGTCCTAAGGGAAATTCTCAGAATTCTCCCCGGGGAGCGTTATATCTATTTCTCGGACAATGCTTTCTGCCCATACGGAGACAAGAGTCCCGACTTCATCCAGGACAGATGCAGGAAGATATGCGACCACTTCCTCTCCAAAGGCGCAGACGTGATGGTCCTTGCATGCAACACCGCCACCGCAGCAGCCATTTCCACCTTGAGAGCCGAATATGACATTCCGTTTGTGGGCATGGAACCGGCCATCAAGCCGGCAGTACACCGCACCCGCAGCGGAGTAGTGGGAGTTCTCGCCACATCCGGCACGCTCAAAGGCAACAAATACCACAACACCAGAGACCTATACTCCGGAGATATCATCGTAAAAGAAAGTGTCGGACGGGGATTCGTGGAATTGGTGGAAAAAGGAGAGCTTACAGGGCCGCACGCAGAAGAAGTAGTCAGGGCTTCTCTCCAGCCGCTTCTCGACGCCAAAGCCGACACCATAGTACTCGGCTGCACCCCCTACCCT
>HF986333.1:0-2655 GCA_000432655.1 Bacteroides sp. CAG:1060 | reverse complement strand
CGTCCACCTGAAAGATGTACTGAAAGAAAAAGGACTCCCGTCGAAGTCCCTTGAGCCTTATTCAGTCACGCTCGAATCTTCCGGAGACGACAGCGCGCTGAAACGGATGTTCCGGATTGTCAGTTCTTCACTTTCCGTGAAATGACAGCGCTCAGGGCCGGAAAGAAACGCTTAATCCACACGGCCGCAAGTTCTATTCCGCCCACAAGTTTCTCGCGTTTGCCGCGAAGAATCGCATCCACTATCACACGGGCAGCCTTTTCGGCACTGATGCCCTTGGCCTGACCGTTGTCCAGCACACCGTGAGGTTTTCCGCCCGCTTCCAGAGCCGAAAAAGAGATATTGGTACGCACGCGGCCGGGAACAATGACCGTAGTACGGATACCGTTGTCATAGTATTCCGCTGCAATTGTCTCGTAGAACCTCTGAATCGCAGCCTTGGCACTGCCATAAGCACACCTCTGACGGCTGCCGAACAGTCCGGCAATGCTGCCGGTGCACGCAAGCTGCCCTCCCCCGGATCGAATCATACGGTGAAGTATCGCCTTGGTGATGATGACAGGAGCGAAATAATCCACTTCCATAACCTTACGGATAGTCTGAATATCAGCATCATCCGTATCACAACGCTGGCTTATCCCGGCGTTGCAGTAAAGTATGTCTATTCCTCCGTAGAACTCCCATGCCTTAGCTGACACTTCTTCCAGAATTCCGGTATCCGACAAGTCGAAAGCCAGAATCCTCACCCTGGAAGCTCCGGCCTGACGACACCTCTCAGCCACCCTGTCAAGTTCCGCAAGCCTTCTTCCGGAAATCACCAGAGACGCACCTCTTCGTGCAAATTCCACGGCACACTCCTCTCCGATTCCGGAACTGGCCCCGGTAATCCATACCCTTTTAGACTCTTTCAAAAGACGCATACCCCCGCCACTATCAGTCAAATTTAACTCTGAAAAGCCCCATCATCCTCACGAACAACTTAGGGAACTTCTTCTCGCGCGGGCGCGTGAGCATATTGATATATATGTGCGGATGTTTGAGAACCGTTATCTTATGTGCCTCCACAAGCTCAATCAAGGTGCCGTCCGGATCTTCCACATAAGTAAAATGTCCGCTGGCCTCGCCCATATCGAAATGCTCGTCGTTAGGGCAACTGTCCACCGTGAACGAATATCCGGCTTTCACGCAAGCTTTTTCCAGCGCACGCATATTGGTAACATCGAAGCAGATCTGAATGAATCCCGGATCTCCCCAATACCGTCCTTCAAACAATCTCTTCGGCTCGCGATCATAAGCCTGCACCAGCTCGATGCTGCTCTTCCCGTAAAGATCCGCCAAAGCTCCCTTGCGCGCCTCCTTGTAAGACAGGAGTACCCTTCTGAACTTCCCGTTTCCGCCAGGAAGCGACTTGAGGTCTTCAAATTCGCCGGTCCTGTCATACACAACGGTGTCGTATCCGAGCACATCCCGGTACAACGGAATCACCCGGTCAATATCGGTAGAGCCAATCATCGCCCCGACAATACCGCCGTTCAACTTATGGTCCTCTATAAAAATAGACTTATCTTCCACCGCCTGGAACCAGTTTCCCCACGGGTCCCTTATAAAGAAGCACTGCGTGCCATCCGGCAGTTCGGTAAGTTCTCCGACGCTCGAACCGTCGCTTTTCTGAATCTTCGAAAGAAGCTGATTTCTGAAAGATACCGCATCGCGGGTCTTGATCTTGGCTGCAAATACACCCAAATCCCCGGCTTCCACCGGAGAACTTGAAGGAACCGGCTTGCGCTCCGAATACTGCCAGATTTCAAATCCGCCGCCGCCCTGAAGATTCAGAGCGATGCAGGCATGCCTTTTTTGGGGTTTGCCTCCGGTATAAGGCAACATCCGTTCAGCCACTGTGTCATCTTCAAGAGCACGCACGTCCATACCGAACATTTCGATATACCATTTCCACGCTTCCTTGAAGTTTTCTACGCCAACACCAATCTGTTGGATACCAGATATCAGATAATTATCCATACTTCAATATTAAGAAGTGGAGATGGGCGGACTCGAACCGCCGTCCAAACATTGTCCCAAACAGCTTTCTACACGTTTATTCTTTCTTTGGTTTTCGACCGCACAGTGCCGAAAGACAGGCCAAGTGCAGCTTATCCTCTGAAAACTTAAGAAGACATAGAGGCGTCCTTCTTCCGCATCCGGTTTTGATGATACCCCTTGATCCAGACTGAACCGGCCTAAAGCTGGAGGGATATACGTCGATGTCGCAGCCTTGGCGCCATCGATTGATGCTCAGTCTCTTGGAGACTAGCAAGCGTATGAATAATTGTAGTTGCCAGTTATGGCTTGGAGACTGGGATTAACGGGTCAGCCCCCTACACCCGACGTGCTTACTATCCAGAATCGATGCTGTCAAAACCAAAACATCCCCAGACAGTCCCGTGCTGCCGAAATAGCGTCAAATCACGCTCGCCAACAGAACAGAATACAAAGATTGCAATTTTTTCCGAAAAAAAGTAAAAAAAATTTTGCCATTCTAAAAAATCGTTGTACATTTGCATACCCAAACGAAACGGATGGGTCGCTCGGGAGCTTAGCTCAGTTGGTTCAGAGCGTCTGCCTTACAAGCAGAGGGTCGGGGGTTCGACTCCCTCA
>HF986332.1:2527-7494 GCA_000432655.1 Bacteroides sp. CAG:1060 | reverse complement strand
TGGCATCGTAAAAAATAGAATACGCGATACTCTTCTTCCCCTGCAACATAAGATTGTTCACGAAACGGGTAACCTGTGTGTCGTGAAACTTAGGATCAGGAAGTAGAATCCTCTTCTTAGGCTTTGCTTTTCTCATTACAAATAGAAATTAATAAATTAAAACCATCCTTCAATTACTTTGGTCTCTTGGCTCCGTAAAGAGAACGTGACTGAGTACGTCCCTCAACGCCGGCAGTATCCAAAGCTCCTCTAAGGATGTGGTAACGTACACCTGGAAGGTCCTTGACACGACCACCGCGAACAAGCACGATTGAGTGCTCCTGCAAGTTGTGTCCCTCGCCAGGGATGTAGGCATTGACCTCTTTTGCATTGGAAAGGCGCACACGTGCAACCTTACGCATAGCGGAGTTAGGTTTCTTAGGGGTAGTAGTATACACCCTGAGGCAAACACCGCGCTTCTGAGGGCAAGCATCCAACGCACGAGATTTTGACTTGATTTCAATAACCTCGCGTCCTTTGCGAACTAATTGTTGAATTGTTGGCATAAATGGTTGTTAACAAATAAATTATAAAAGCCCCCAATGATTTGGGGGCTGCAAATATACGAATAAATAAATGATTTACAAAATGTTTTTGCGAACTTATTATCTGAAATCTGCAAACTCAACATCCTTCTCCGCCTTCTCTTTCATCTTACCGGTCTGAGCGAGATATTTCTCAACGTCAGATGAATTGCCGCGACGCGCAGCGATGACAGCACGAAGATAATTGCTTCTTGCACATTTGCAGGTAATGCTCTTCTCGGCCTTGTCAAGCTGGTTGGTAAGAATGTAGGCAACTGCAAGGTTGTGGCTTCCAGTACCCTCAAGATTCTTAACGGCAGCGTCGTAGTTTCCCTTAAGAATATCTATGGTACCGAGGTTGGCCTTGGCCTCTGTGGTTCCGGCCTTGCGGAAGAAATCAGCAGCTGCGTCAAGATTGCCCTTCTGAAGCTCGCAAACTCCGAGAGCGTTGTTTACGTCACCGTCCACCTTTGATACCTTCTTAAGAAGGGAAGCGGCCTGATCAGGCTTTCCTGCATTGAGGCTGAGCACTGCAAGGTTGAACTGTGCCCTGTCTGAACCGAACTTGGAAACAGCCATCTTGTAGAGTTCTGCCTTGCGGTCTGCACTTGAAGTGATGGAAGCTACTCTGAGAAGACCTTCCTCGTCAAGTACGTCAACAGCCTTGTCAGCAAGCTCCTTGAGCTCATCATCGCTGAAATTCTTGTAATCCACGTCAGCGATGAAACGAGCACGGCGAAGCTCAGGGAATACGTTCTTGTTGATTTCGGTGTAAACCTTGGACATGTTCCTTATCTCACTCTCGCGGACAGCAGGATCGCTGTACATTGAAAGCACTCTGAGGATAAGTTCCTTGTCTTCGATATTGGAGTTCTGAACAGCCTCTTTGAAACCGTCCCAGTCCTGACCCATGCTCTTTACCTGGATATCGTCGGTCTTCATGCCTCCGGTAACCTTGTCCCATGCTTTCTTTGCAGACTCGGCACGCTTGTCAGAAAGCTTGGCATTGTACTGCTGTCCTCCTTCAGGAGAAGCGTAAGCCACAACTCTGGTGCCGGTCACGGTATATCTAGGATCTGAAGCAATCTCATCAAGAGCGGCCTGAAGCTCCTTTACAGAATCAGAGCGGAGTTCGCTTCTCTTAATGGTAGCAGAATTGTAATCATACATTACCTGTCCCTCAGCACTCTCGCTGATCACTTCCTTGTAATTATCTTTCTTGAAGCTGTATTCACCCTCGGTAGAAGCGAAGAGCTGTGTAACATTGCATCCGTCCGCTACCTTGATGGCAGGGATTTCAATGGTCTTGTTCTTATAGTAAGCCACACTTCTGAGCTCAAGATAAGACTTCTCAACACCAGGAACATAGTCAAATGCCACCTTCTCGGTAACACTGTTGTCCACATTGGATGCAATCACGCGATAATTGTCCTTAACTTTCTCTCCCTGATATTTAAATGTCTTCCCAACCTGTTCTCCACCTTCATATACAAGCACCGGAGTTACCTCAAGAATGGCTGCAGGATGAAAATATTTAGCAGGGAAAGTCACAGTGATGTCCGCAGGAATCTTATCGCCTACAAGAGCCAGCACCTCCGGATTTGAAGACACTGAAACCTTCTCGGCAAGTTTCATCTGCTCAGCCCTGGAGGCGGAACATGAAGCGAATGCCAACACCATAGCGCAAAGCGCCAAAAAACCAGTAATTTTTTTCATATCCCAATAACTTTAATTTGATATTTTACGACAAAAATAAATAAAATTCCTTAACTTTGCCATATATGGACCTGCAGGAATTACAAAGAATAAAAAATAAGTTCGATATCATAGGAAATGACGCGGCGCTCACGCACGCTATTGAGACAGCGTTAGCCGTAGCTCCGACAGATCTGGCAGTGCTTATCACAGGAGAAAGCGGCGTAGGTAAAGATGTCATTCCAAGAATTATACACCAGAACAGCCTCAGAAAAACAGGAAAATACCTTGCCGTAAACTGTGGTGCCATTCCGGAAGGAACCATCAACGCAGAATTGTTCGGACATGAGAAAGGTGCGTTCACGGGTGCCATAGGTGAAAGGAAGGGATATTTCGAAGAAGCCAATGGAGGCACATTGTTCCTTGATGAAATCGGAGAACTTCCAAAAGAGACACAGGCTCTGCTGTTGAGAGTACTGCAAAACGGCGAATACCTCAAGGTCGGCTCATCCAAGGTAGAGAAAACCGATGTCAGGGTGATTGCCGCGACCAATATCAATCTTGCATACGCCGTAGCCACCGGCAAATTCAGGGAAGACCTTTATTATAGGCTTTCCGGAATTCAGATTAAGGTACCGGCGCTCAGGGACAGAAACAAGGACGACCAATACCTGCTTTTCCGGAAATTCTCTTCAGACTTCGCGGAAAAATACAATCTCTGCAAGATAAGCCTCAGCCACGATGCCATATCGATGCTGACGTCATACAGGTGGCCAGGCAACATAAGGCAGCTCAAAAATGTGGCGGAAACCGTAACGGCCCTGGAATCCAAGCCCATGACTCCGGGACAGGAGAGGATAGAGATAAGCGCCGACAGGCTCGAAGGATACATCCCTCAGGAGCAAGGATCCATCATGGTAGCTGACGGAACGGGAAGCACCGGGAGCATGAACAGCAGTGAGAAAGAGCAGATCGTCAAGGCCATTTTTCTTCTCAAGCAAGAGGTGGACAGAATCAAGGAAAAGCTGGAAAGCATGGCAAGCGCCGGTGTGGTGTCCAGGCAGGACTCGAATGTCCCGAGACTTATTGAAGAGTTCGGCAAGAGCACCGGTTTCCAACAGAATGCCGATTTTCAACAGAATATAGAACACACGGCTCCGGAAGAAGAATTCCCGAAGGTAACTTCTATGGAAGAGGCAAGCGATCTTCTAATCAAAAAATGCCTTGCCAAACATGACGGCAAGGTAAAAGCGGCCGCAGAAGAGTTGGGCATATCCGAGAGAACCATATACCGGAAGCTCGCCAAAATGAAGCAAAGATGAAAAAGTGGGTTCTTGCACTGATAACCGCAGCACTTGTCTGTTCCTGCGGAATATATTCGTTCTCAGGTACATCCATTCAGCCTGACGTGACCACCGTGTCCATAGACCTTTTCGAATACAAGGCTCTCAAGGTAAATCCTACACTGAGCAACGACCTCACGGAAGGGCTGAAGACCAAGTTCCGTCAGATGACGCGCCTCGAGCAGGTGGAAGAGAACGCCGATCTGGAGATATTCGGAGAAGTGACCGGATACTCCATAAGCGCTTCGTCCATCACCGCGGATGAAGTGGCGGCAAGCAACAAACTCACAATCACCGTCAAGGCTTCATTCACCAACAGGAAATATCCGGAAGACGACTTCACGGACAAAGTTTTCTCCGGATACGCGGAATACGACTCCAACCAGACATTCGAGTCGGTTGAAGCCACTCTTACGGCTGAAATCGTAGAGAAGATAGTGGATGACATATTCAACGCAAGCGCAGCACAATGGTAAAAAGAATGAATATCCGGACATTGAATTCCGAAGAGCTGCGCGGCATCATCGAGATTTATCCATGGTATGCAGGCGGGCGCATGGAGTATTTCCGCAGAATGAAGGAACTCGGAGCCGCAGCCGACAGCATAATCGGACAGACGGCCCTGTATCTGCCATCCAGGAAAAAGATAAAAGCCCTGTCTGAAGAGACCCAAAGAGCCGACTGCTCCGAAGACAATGCAAGGATGCTTGTAAGCAACTGCATAGAACCGGCACAGAAAGAGACGGTACGTGTAGTATATGCAGCGGCGGGCGGAGATTATTTCTCCCCGTCTCAGTACAATGAAGTCAAGCACGCCGAAGACAACATATTCTCTCGATTCGCATCAAAAGCCAGAGAGGAAGGATATAAGGACGCACACGAAGATGAGCACAACGACTTCTGCACGGAAACGTTAGCGAAAATCTATCTTGAGCAGGACTACGAAGAGCAGGCGATAGATATTTATTCGAAACTTATCTTGCGTTATCCAGAAAAAAGTGTTTACTTTGCATCCCTTATTGAAGAAATAAAACAAAAACACGATAACAGATGAACGTAGTATTTATCATTCTGACCGTACTCATCGTCCTTGCGGCGATTTTGCTTATAGGTGTGGTGCTGCTCCAGAACAGCAAAGGAGATGGTATGGCTAGCAATTTCGTAGCAGGAAACCAGACATTCGGTGTACGCCAGACAGCTGATATCCTCGAGAAGATTACATGGGGTTTGGTAGCATTCATTCTTGTAGTTTCCGTCGTGGCATCTTTCACCACAGGCGCAAAGAAGTCAGGCATCGATATCACCAACAAGATTGAGAATGCCGCTAGTAGCGAGCAGCCGGCCTTCCCTACCGCTCCTATTCAGC
>HF986332.1:0-2497 GCA_000432655.1 Bacteroides sp. CAG:1060 | reverse complement strand
GCCCCTACTACCGAAAACAACGCAGAATAATTTCCCTTACTGACATTTTGTCAGTGGAATATTTTTTGGACAAACAATCGTCGGCCCCGCAAAGGTCCGGCGGTTGTTTGTTATGCATAGCCGAAGCCATAGCGGGATAAAAAGGAGATTAGAAAATATGGCAAAAGAATATGAATTTTTAAGTAAGTACGCCATCAACCTAAATGATGCTGCGGCTAAAGGAAAACTTGATCCTGTCATAGGCAGGGACGAGGAGATCCGAAGAGTGCTGCAGATATTGAGCAGGCGTACAAAGAATAACCCTATACTTGTGGGCGAGCCTGGTGTGGGTAAAACAGCTATTTCAGAAGGCATCGCACAGAAGATTGTCAACCGGGAAGTTCCGGAGAACCTTAAGAACCGTCTCATTTACTCCCTTGATATGGGTGCCTTGATAGCAGGTGCGAAATATCAGGGCGAGTTCGAGGAAAGGCTGAAGGGAGTCGTAAAGGAAGTGGTGGAGAGCGACGGCGAGATTATCCTGTTCATTGATGAAATTCACACGCTGGTCGGAGCCGGCAGGTCTTCCGGTGCCATGGATGCATCCAACATCCTGAAACCGGCCCTGGCTCGAGGCGAACTCAGAACCATCGGTTCCACGACACTTGACGAGTACCAGAAGTATTTCGAGCAGGACAAAGCCCTCGAACGTCGTTTCCAAAAGGTAATGGTGGACGAGCCTACCCCTGCAGAATCAATATCCATACTTCGAGGTCTTAAAGAGAAATATGAGAACCATCACCGGGTAAGCATAGAAGACGATGCATTGATAGCAGCCGTCAACTTGAGCCACAGGTATATCAACAACCGATTTCTTCCGGACAAGGCCATTGACCTTGTGGATGAAGCGGCTTCAAAACTTCGTCTTGAGATGAATTCCGTACCTGAACCGATTGCCGAACTTGACAGCAAGATCCGCCAGTTGGAAATAGAGAAAGAAGCCATCAAAAGAGAAGGGGCAAGCCTCAAATCCGAAAAGCTTGACGAGGAACTCAAGAAGAGCAAAGAAGAACGGGAAGTCCTGTCCAAGAAATGGGATGAGGAGAAAGGGATTGTCACAGAGCTCAACAACCTGCGCCAGAATATCGAGGGATACAAGCACGATGCTGCTGTTGCGGAAAGATCCGGAGACTATGGCAAGGTAGCGGAAATCCGTTACGGCAAACTCGCACAGGCGCAGCAGCGTCTTGATGAATTGACCAGGAAACAGGCTGCCATAAAAGACCCTATTATCACGGAGTCCGTCACACCGGAGGATATCGCTGAAGTAGTGGCCCATATCGCTGAAGTAGTGGCCCGCTCGACCGGGATTCCTGTCAATAGAATGCTTGAAAGCGAAAAGGAGAAACTGCTCAAAATGGAAAGCGTGTTGCACAAAAGGGTTGTCGGCCAGGACAAGGCGATAAGCGCAGTGTCCGACGCAGTTAGAAGAAGCCGTGCCGGTCTGTCCAACGAACACCGCCCTATCGGGTCATTTCTGTTCCTCGGAACAACTGGTGTCGGTAAGACAGAGCTTGCCAAAGCCCTTGCAGAGTTCCTGTTCAACGACGAATCCATGATGACGCGTATAGATATGAGCGAGTATCAGGAGAGCCACACCGTGAGCAGGCTTATCGGTGCTCCTCCGGGATATGTCGGATATGACGAAGGTGGACAGCTCACAGAAGCGGTAAGGCGTAAACCTTACTCCGTAGTGCTGCTCGACGAAATCGAAAAGGCGCACCCGGACGTATTCAACATCCTGCTTCAGGTGCTTGATGATGGACGTCTTACGGACAATAAGGGGCGTACCGTGGACTTCAAGAACACCATCCTTATCATGACTTCCAACCTCAGGTATGAAGAACTGAAGACGAGAATGCGTCCTGAATTCCTGAACCGAATCGACGAGATTGTCACATTTGACCCTCTCAGCAAGGACAATATCCGCGAAATCGTAAGAATTCAGATGGATATTCTGCGCAAGAAGCTTGAAGATGACAATGTCCAGCTCTCATTCACGAAAGCGTTCGAAGACGACATGGTAGAGAACGGCTACGATCCGGAATACGGTGCCCGTCCTGTCAAACGACTGATTCAAAGAGAATTGGTCAACCAGCTTGCAAAGGAAATCCTTGAAGGTAAAATACGCAAGGACAGCAAGATTGTGGTAGACTGCAAAGATGGCGAAACCATACTCCGCAACTCTTGAGCAGACTCGCACAAAAAAGTTTAAAAATAATTTGCAAATCAAAAAAAACTCCGTACCTTTGTAATCCCAACCGCGAGGTACGGGGTTATATTGCGGAAATAGCTCAGTTGGTAGAGCGCAACCTTGCCAAGGTTGAGGTCGCGGGTCCGAGCCCCGTTTTCCGCTCCAACGATGAACGACAGTCCCTTGTGGCTGTCGTTCGGCGTTTGTATAGGTAGGCCTTTTGCAACCCGCGACCTCAACCCACCCCCGAGGGGTCGGCGGCCT
>HF986331.1 GCA_000432655.1 Bacteroides sp. CAG:1060 | reverse complement strand
AAATCAAGGTCCGCCTCAAAGTGGAAGGACATCTTCTCCACGCCTTCTTCAATAATGAATCTGCCGAAATGGCCGGCGCCCATGCGACGCTTTTCGCTCGCAAGAACAAGCTTGCCGCCACCCTGAACCATGTCGCGGCCTACATTGTCATAATAAGGTCCGGTAGGGCTCTTGGAGCGGCCGACGACAATATTGTATGTCGAATTGGCTCCGTCACAGCAGGTTCCGTGAGTGGCCAGAAGATAATACCATCCGTCGTGATATATAGGTACGGAGGCCTCGCAGGATATTGCGATATCCACCGGCTCATTACCCTCAATACGAAGGCCTGTCTCAGGGTCAAGCTCCACTATGCGGATGTATCCGAAATATGTTCCATAAGTGAGCCAGAGCCTTCCGTCAGGTCCCATCATCAAACCGGCATCAATAGCATCGCAATCCTCATGTCCGTTGGATTCGGCCACCACCACCGGTTCTGTAAATTTAAAATCCGGGGATGTAGGGTCAAGCGTCTTGTTCCACATGGTAAGGACAGTGCCCACATGACCATTGGCGGAGCCGCCACCGGTAGAACTGTATGCGACAAGATACCTGTCGCCAATCTTCATGGCATCCGGAGCCGCACCGCGTCCGGGTCTCACGGCTCCTCCATTCCATACCCATCCGTCTTCCGAGATGAGTCCTCCACCTCCGGTTCCGAAGGTATAGTACTTGCCGTCACACTCCACAATAGAGGAAGGGTCATGAATAAAAGGACTTCCCGTCTGGGCGAACAATCCTATTCCACAGAGCGCAACAAGGACAAGACTTGTCAATATCCTTTTATACATACTATTTCTTCAATTTAGCGGTTACACTCAGATTCTTCACCGGATTGCCGTTTTCGTCCACGAAACGAAGGCAGAAATCAGCCATTCCAGGTCCGTTGAAAACTACGCCGCGAATCACATTCTCTCCCTTTTTGAGAGAAATCCGCTTGGACATGCAGTCATCCATTATAAGATCCCTGTCGTCCGAAAGAGTGAGAACCTTCTCACCGTTGAGCCACCACACGGCAGCAGAATTGGCACCAGCGGAGAGTCTGACATCCGTGATGTCTTCATCACAATTCACTACGGTCACAACCCAATACATCTGGCCATAGTACTCCTTACCGTAACCTTCAGCAAAGCGCATCAGATTGACAAAGTATTTCTTGGTGTCCAGAGCATGCCACACATGCTTGTCTTTTCCCACTTTCACTGTCTGTCCGTCATAAGGCATCAGGACATTCTGTCCCTTGAAGTGCTCGACGGAAATGGTGTTGGCTATGAACTCGGAATTCAGTGCACTGTTGGCGCGAATATCGATTTTTATAGGCTCAAGCATCATCCATCTCTGAATGAAACCATCCTTGTCCGTGCCGACAGGCTCGGAAGAAGAATGAGTATAATACATGGACAGCACTTCTGTCTCCGAGCTTCTGTTCTTCGCTTCGGTGTTTGGCATAAACATCAGCAATGCAGCGAATATGCCTAGAATTTTTATGGTCTTGTTTGTCATATATATCAATGTTTTCTGAATGTCCATTTGGAATTGTCACTGTTGTAGTCAAACGGTGCAAGGCTCGGCGTACCGTCAGCAACGGCTACCAGTGCCAACTGCTCCTCGCAGCCCGGAATGCTCTTAGGCATTATCCGCCATGTCCCGTCACTGAGCTGCTCGATACGCCACAACTGCTCGCCGCCTTCGATGACAGACTCCACCGTCGTCACTTCCTTCTCGGAAGTTGCGGTAAGGTATCTGTCCGTGCCGGCTATCCTTATACGGTAATACGGACCGCCAAGACTGCCTCCTGCCTGTGAATCGGCAACTATCTCCCAACTCTGGTTAGGACGGAACATATCCGCTCCAAGTCTTACAGGTACTTCGCCCTTCGGCCAGCCGCTCTCCACATCCGAAAGCTTCTGAGACTCAACGCGAACCACAGGCTGGTCGCCACTCCTTCCAAATCCCCTCATGCCGCCTGCCATACGGACCGTCTTCACCGACAGCTCAAGGGCAGTGCCTCTGCGCTCTGATACCATGCCATAAACTCCGTCTTCAAGTATCTCGCCGGCTACAGGCCAGCCGTTTCGCCATAGAAGAGGACGGATGGCAAGGGTGCTGCGCCCGCTCAAATCAAGGTCCGCCTCAAAGTGGAACGACATCTTCTCCACTCCTTCTTCAATAATGAATCGGCCGAAATGTCCGGCGCCCATGCGCCGGTGAGTAGCCAGAAGATAATACCATCCGTCGTGATATGTCATCTCGGGCGCCTCGCATGAGATGGCCACATCCACAGGCTGACTTCCTTCCATACAAAGGCCTGTCGCAGGGTCAAGTTCCACTATGCGGATATATCCGAAATACGTTCCGTAAGTGAGCCAGAGTCTTCCGTCAGGTCCCAGCATAAGACCGGGATCAATACCGTCACAGTCCTCAAATCCATCCGAGCCGGCAATGTCTACAGGCTCAGTATATCCAAAATCAGGAGATGTCGGATCAAGAGTCTTGTTCCACATCATATAGACCCGAGAACGATGGCCGTTGCCTACACCTCTGTCGGTCATGGCATATACCACCATATATCGGTCTCCAATCTTTATGGCATCCGGAGCCACTCCCCCACCGGGACGTACTCCGCCACCATTCCACACCCATCCGTCTTCCGAGATGAGTCCTCCACCTCCGGTTCCGAAGGTATAGTACTTGCCGTCACACTCCACCACAGTCGAAGGGTCATGGATAAATGGGCTTCCTGTCTGAGCTTTTACCGCAGAGCCTAAAGCAAGAGCGGTAAGAGAGATGACGGCTATGGCAATTCTTTTCTTCATCAATGTATCTTTGAATTATCACGGGGCCGAAGCCCCGTGAATACACACAATATCAATAACTACCCCAACCAGGGTTTTGTACAATGTTAGGGTTGATAGATGTCACAAGCGTAGGGAATGGGAAGAGCTCGTGCTTTCCTTTCTGGAAACCGGTCTGTCTACCTGCTTCCTTGTTGTATTCATGATGCTTGACATAAGGAGAGTGAACGTCTGTTCTTGTAGCATCGTCAGCATCAAACATATGGTCATAGAGAGTAGGAAGATTGGTTCCTGCCGTCTCCATACCGGCGGTGTCTCCCCAGCGTACGCAGTCTGCAAAACGGCAGCTCTCGGTGAACAATTCGAATTTCTTCTCCTTCTTCACTACGTCGAGAGTACATTCGGTCGCATAGTTTGCTGCAGGGATACCGGCACGCTTCTGGATTTCAAGAATGGCCTCGAGACCCTTGTCAAGATCGGTTCCTGTCTGAGCGCAGCACTCCGCATACATGAGGAGGACCTCAGCATAGCGCATCACCACGAAGTTGGCTTCACTCCACGCAGAGTGTCCGGCCACATCCTCAGGACTTACTATCCTCTTGAGCTGAAGATATTCACCATTTCCATAAAGTCCACGAATATCCTTGATACCTCTCTTAGGGTCACGCATCTTCTCCTCATAAGTCATGGCGGTGCCATCAGGCTTAACGTCATTGGCGTAAGAGAGCTCGGTGAGCACTTCTTCGTATGAGATGATAGAGTACTTGCGTCTGTATGAGTCACCGTCATTGGCAATGAACTCTCTTGCAAAATCCTCACGTACACCAAGACCGCCCCATCCGTTGGCACGCATTCCGACTTCCTTAGGAACAGCCGCAAAACGGTCGCCTCTCCAGCACCACATGTTGGCATGCTGCCATGTAGAACGGAACAGCTGAGTAAAGGTAGAGAGGTTAGGGTTGTTCACCACGCTTGCCTCGAATACCTTCTCCTCATTTCCGTCACCCTCGATGTGGAACAATTCCTGCATTCTCTCTCCAGGGACAAGCGAATACCCGCCTTTCTTCATGACTTCATAGAGAGGTTTCTTTGCAGCCTCATATTCTCTTGCGAATATAAGTGACTTACCCTGAACAGCCTGTGCAAATCCCTTGGTCACAACCACTGCAGCCTCCTTATCATCCTTGCCTTTCCTGTAATCCAGGTAAGCGGCAGCCTCTTCACACTCCTTGGCACACCACATAAGAAGCTCCTTCTGGGTACCAGGATAATTGCCCGGCTTGTCAGAACCCACGAGTACACGATCCACGAGCGGAGGTGTACCCCAGCCGATGGCAAGAGTCATGTGTATCCATGCTCTCATAACTCTGGCTTCGGATATCACTCTGTCCTTGATGGCACTGTCTCCATACTTGAAGTTGTCAGTAATGAGGTTGCAGTAATAATTGGTCAGATACAGATTCCTGTAGCAAGTGGATATGATATCACTTGAAGGGTCGAAACGGAACTCGTTTACGGCTGCCTGGAAATCGTTGTTTCCATATTCCTTACAAGCGGCATACACGTCGTCGCCAGGAAGGTTGAAAGCGAACAGATAACCCACGTAGATATTGGCACCTATCGCTTTTACCGTACACATATTGGTAAGGAATCCGTGGTACATGGCCGTAGCCGCAGACTCCGCGTCCTCATCCGTCTGGTAGAATGACTCCATAGGAATCACGCCCTTCTGCGGGATGTCCAGAAGGCTCTGGCTGCACGATGATAAAATGCCTGCAGCGCATACTAATGGTATAATATATTTTTTCATTTCTTCAGTCTTAGTGTTATTAGAACCTTATGTTGAGACCACCGACAATCTTTCTTGTGGTAGGATAAGAACCGAGGTCAAGACCCATGGCATTGGTGCTTCCGGTAGTAGCTGTCTCAGGATCGAATCCAGGATAATTCTTGGTGAAGCAGAAGAAATCATCGAAGGAAACATATACTCTGACACCTTTGAGGAAGGTCTTCTGCATCAATTTCTCCGGAAGAGTATAACCAAGCTGAATCTGCTTGATCTTGAAGTATCCACCGTCGAAGATCATACCTGAAGAACTCCAGTATGTCCAGTCGTTCACAACTGAAATACAGCTTGGAACTTTGGCATTCTTGTTCTCCGGAGTCCATGCGTTGTCATAGAAATAGCGCAATGAGTTTCTCATCGGACCGTCAGCCTGGTAATAGAGGTTGAAAATGTCGTTTCCGGCAGTTCCAGCACCATAAAGGTTGAAGTCAAAGCCCTTGTATTCGAGGCTTAGAGTAAGACCGAACGTGCAGTCAGGAATACCCTTGCCGACAAATGTTCTATCTGCATCTTCAATGATGCCGTCTTTGTTCACGTCCTCGAAAACAGGTCTTCCTGTATCAGGATCCACTCCGTTGAACTTGTATGCTCGCATGTACCAAATTGGGTAACCTACCTCAAACGCTGTCCTCATACGGTTGTTGTATGACTGGGCACCGTTCTCCAGACGGTAGATTGCAGGATCGAGGTAAGTAACCTTGTTCTTGAGCGTAGAGATATTGCCGGAGATGCTGTATTTGAAATCTCCCACTGCATCTCTCCAGCCGAGTTCAATCTCAAGACCTCTGTTCAGCACAGAACCTGCATTTACATAGGTGCTGTTGACACCGATTTCAGGAATAGGAGCGATGGGCACGAGAAGGTCCTTGGTCCTCTTGTCGTACCAGTCGATTCCGAAAGTGAGGCGGTTGTTGAAGAATCTGGCGTCAAGTCCCAAATCCACCTGGTCAGAGGTCTCCCACCTGAGGTTAGGGTTTGAGAGTCCGCTTGGAGCAGAACCGTAAGTCACAGAACCATCGGTGATACCGTACTGGTAGAGTTTGCTGTTGTAGTCGATGGTAGCGGCATACTGGTAACCGTTCAGGACGTTGATGTTACCGTTGCGTCCCCAGGAAGCACGTACCTTCAAATGAGAGAAGATGTCCTTGTTGACGTTATCCTTGAAGAAATGCTCGTTGGATGCGGTCCATCCCAAAGAGAATGAAGGGAAATAACCCCAGCGGGACTGCTTTGAAAGCTTGGATGAATCGTATGCGTCAGCACGGAAGTTAGCCTGGAAGTTGTAACGGTTGTCGTAATTGTAAGTAAGACGTCCGTAGTATGAGATATTGGCCGAGCGGCTCGGAGCATTGCCGAAGCTTCTTCTTGTGTCGGCGGCTGAATTCACATAATTCAGATAGCGGAAATTAGGCTCATAGCCCTTGAGGATATCCGGACCTGAAGCACTTGCATTGACGCTGTCAGAGTTGTTCTCGATATAAGACATACCGGCCATGGCTCCGATCATGTGCTTCTTGATGGTCACATTGTAGTTGGCAAAGTTCTCCCACTGGTAGTACCAGCT
>HF986330.1:16424-17279 GCA_000432655.1 Bacteroides sp. CAG:1060 | reverse complement strand
GGGACGTAAATGTGCGGCAGGCCCTGTCGAGGTCGCGCTGCCCCAGCATTCGGGACACAATCGCGCTGCCTCCTGTGCCCACCATGAGCCCCATCGCCCCGATGACCATTATCGCAGGCCATGCAATGTTAAGTCCCGCAAATGGCGTGATGCCCACATAGTTGGACACAAAAAGTCCATCCACGATACTGTAAAGGCTGCCTATTATCATCATTGCCATGCTCGGCAGGGACGACACAAGCAGTCTTTTGTAATCGTAGTGACCGTGTAGTTCTATTTTCATTCGCTGAATGCCAATGACTTATCTACAACCGACCGTAGAATATGACATAAGTGCTCATTCTCAATAAGGAAGCCGTCATGCCCGTAAAGAGAAGAAAGCTCATGATACTCCGCATTTCCGAGAGCCACGACGGTGGCCTTTCCGTATTTTGGAGGGAAAAGGGCATCGCTGTCTATGCTTATCACATGACAGGCCGCTTTGATAAGGGACAGAGCCGCGACAACTCCTCCCCTATTGCGGCCAACATTCATGCTGTCGAGCATTTTGGTAAGATACCAATAACTGTATGCATCGAATCGGTCGGCAAGTTTCTTTCCCTGGTATCTCTGGTACGATGCAGCCCTGTCGGCAAACATGCAGTCCTGATTCTCCTCGGACTGGGTGAAATTGTATCCGTCAAACGTGCGGTATGATATAAGCGCGATGGAGCGCGCACAGGCCAGACCTTTCTTTCCTCCGTTGAGACTTTTGGCCTCAGTGAAGGTCGGGCCGGCCTGAAGAGCCATTCTCTGAGATTCGTTCAGAGCGGTCATGAATGGTGTGACCCTTGTGGCGGGGGGGAGGAAAAAAAC
>HF986330.1:5035-16409 GCA_000432655.1 Bacteroides sp. CAG:1060 | reverse complement strand
CAAGAAAAACAGCCTCCCCTACCACATCCGGCTCCATAATCACCCATTCGAGTGCCTGGAATCCCCCTATGGAAGGTCCTACCATCAGGTCAATTTTCTCTATTCCAAGATGTTTGCGCACAAGGATGTTAGCATTCACAACGTCCCGTACCGTGGTTTGAGGGAATGTCATGAGATACGGCTGTCCCGTATCAGGATTGACGGAAGCAGGACCGCTCGAACCGTATGGGGAACAGAGGATGTTCACGCACACGATAAAATATATGTCCGGATCGAAGAGTCTGCCGTTCCCTACCATCTGTGGCCACCATTCTTCCGGGTCCGAGTTGGCCGTCAGTGCATGGCAGATCCAAAGGACTTTGTCACCTTTCTTATATTCTCTGTCTGATGTGTGATATACCAGATTCAGTTCCGGGAGCCTCTCTCCACTTTCGAAAACGAATCCTTCCGTAGTGTGTAATCTGTTGAGTTTCATAACTATAATTCAAGACACCATCCATGAATATCTGATTCTTCACCATTCTGGATGCCTCTTATCAGGTTAAACAGTTCAAGACTTGCGCGGCCGCACTTCTCCCCGGACGGCATCTGATACTTGGCTGTGACTGACTGACTTTCAAGCTCAGCCTTGTCCGTGACAGATTTTATAGGGGTAATGACTACAGCGGTGCCGCATGCATCTATTTCTTCAAATTCGGAGATTTCCTCCACAGGTATTCTTCTCATTTCCACCTTCATCCCCAGATCTTCCGCCAGAGTACGGAGGCTCTTGTTGGTAATGGACGGCAGGACGCTGTCCGACAACGGGGTAACGTATGTGTTGCCCTTGATGCCGATGAAATTGGATGTGCCGAACTCGTCCACACTGGTTTTGGTGGCCGGATCAAGGAAAAGAAGTTCAGCGTACCCGATTTTATGGGCAAGGGTATATGGATACAGGGACATTGCATAATTGGCTGCAACCTTATAAGAACCGGTGCCGTTAGGAGCGGCACGATCGTAATTTCTTGATATTACGGCATCTACCGGCTGCAGGCTTGCGGCTTTGGAGTAATTGCCCACCGGAAGACACATCACTGCGAACAGAACTTCATCCGAAGGACATATATTGATCTGCGGATTGACGCCCTCGATTACCGGACGCAGGTACATGGACGCATTGTGGCCGTATGGCGGCAGAAAATCAATATTCTCCTGTACGCACATTGCGCACATCTTGATAAACATTTCTTCTGATGGGGCCGCCATGCCAAGTCTTGCGGCACTTCTTCTGATTCTTTTCGCATTCTCATCCGGACGGAAAATTCTTACCTTCCCGTCAACTCCTCGAAACGCCTTAAGCCCTTCGAAGCATGCACTGCCATAGTGGAACACACCGGCAAAAGCGTTGAAATGGAAATCAAAATCTTCAGAGACTTCCGGCTCGGTCCATTGACCGTCCTTGAATCTGCTCACGATGATGGCGCTTGTCTTTCTGTACGAAAAAGACAGGTTGTCCCAATCTAATCCCTGCATATAAGCATCTGTTTTTAAAATTTTTATTGCGTTCTGTCGAGCAGACTCGCAGCTCCCGTCGAAATTCTCATAAAGAGAGCGACTATCAGCCAGGTACGGCACGAATTTCGGGTTTTATTGTGATAAAAACAAATTTTTTAATAAATTTGGGTTTTGGATTGCAGAGAATTACATAGTATGAAGGTTATAAAATTCGGCGGAAGTTCAGTAGGAACACCGGAAAGTATCTTAAAGGTAAAATCCATTATATGTTCTCAAAATGAGACTTCTATAACTGTAGTGTCGGCTCTTGGAGGAGTCACTGACAGTTTGATTTCCGTGTCTTCACTCGCTGAAAAAGGAGATCGCTCATTTATGGAAAAACTTGAAGAACTGAGCGAACGACATTTCAAGATGTGCGACCTTGTGGTGGACGCGAAAAGACGAGATTCCGTGAAGGCGGAACTCTTGGAAATGATGGAGCGTCTGAAGAACTTATGTGAAGGTGTATGCCTTCTCGGCGTGCTTCCGCGCAAGGTCTATGATGAGATTCTGAGTTTCGGCGAAAGGATGTCCTCACTTATCTTGTCCGCCATGCTTCCTTCAGCCGTCATATATGACTCCCTTTCCTTTATCAAAACTACACGCATCCAAAATAACGATGTCGCAGATAATGAATCAAGCTATAGCCTGATACGCAAGACATTCAAAGATTATGACTCATCGTCGGCGTTTGCGGTGGTTCCGGGCTTCATCTCCACTGATGTACAGACCGGCGAGATAACCAATCTCGGGCGAGGCGGTTCCGATTTCACGGCAAGTCTCATTGCAGCGGCATTGGATGCCGATGTTCTTGAAATATGGACGGATGTGGACGGATTCATGACGGCTGACCCGCGGATTATCAAGACCTCATACGTGATAGATGAGATGAACTATGAGGAAGCCATGGAACTCTGCAATTTCGGTGCGAAAGTCGTGTATCCTCCGACCCTTTATGCCGTCTGCAAGAAAAAGATTCCTATCCTTATAAAGAATACGTTCAATCCAACCGCACCGGGAACCATGATTAAGGATAAGTGCAAGGACAACAACAGATTGATTCGAGGAATATCCTCAATTGACGACATCGGTCTGATTACGCTTTCCGGCACTTCCATGGTGGGAATAGTCGGTGTGGACAGCAGGATTTTCTCTTCCCTTGCATCCGAGAGCATCAGTGCCTTTCTCGTATCACAGGCGGCATCCGAGACCGGCATTTCCATCGGAGTAAGCCGAAAGGACGCCGAAACGGCATGCGCTGTCCTGCAGAAGGCGTTCCGTCAGGAAATCGCTGCAGGCTCCATTGAGCCGATAAAGTGTGAATATGGTCTGGCGGCTGTAGCTATTGTCGGGGAAAATATGAAGCATCACTCCGGCATTGCCGGCAAGCTGTTCAGTACCCTCGGACGAAGCGGCATCAGCGTGAAAACCTGTGCCCAAAGTGCGGCTGAGACCAATATATCGTTTATTATTGACCGGGACAATCTTCGGAAAGCGCTCAACGTCATCCATGACAGTTTCTTCCTGTCAGAGTATCAGGAGCTGAATCTGTTCATCTGTGGCGTAGGTACCGTAGGCGGACAGCTTATCGAGCAAATTGCCGGGCAAAGGGAAAAACTAATGCGCGAGCGCAATCTTAAAATCAATATTGTCGGAATATCGCGCAGCAGAAAAGCGCTGTTCTCCCGCTCCGGAATCGATCTTGCAGGCTGGCGCGAGGCTTTGGACTCGGGAGAAGAAATTTCACCGTCTGCCCTTAAAGAGGCCGTCATTTCCATGAATATTTTTAACTCAGTCTTCGTGGATTGCACTGCCAGCGCCGAAATTGCCGGACTGTACGAATCTCTGTTCAATCATGGAGTTTCCGTTGTGGCAGCCAACAAGATAGCTGCATCTTCCGACTATGACATGTACCGAAAGCTCAAAGAAACCGCCCGACACCGCAACGTAAAGTTCCTCTTTGAGACCAACGTCGGAGCCGGACTTCCTATCATCAACACCATCAATGCGTTGTGCAACAGCGGAGACAGGATTCTGAAACTTGAAGCCGTTTTGAGCGGTACGCTGAATTTCATTTTCAACACCATATCGGAGAAGATACCGTTCAGCCAGACAGTGCGTATGGCTATGGAGCAGGGTTTTTCAGAGCCTGACCCGCGCATAGACCTCTCCGGAAAAGATGTAATCCGCAAGCTCGTGATTCTTTCCAGGGAAGCCGGTTACAAAGTAAATCAGGAAGATGTGGACGCGCATCTTTTCATTCCACGGGAGTTCTTCGACTGCTCCATGGAGGAGTTCTGGGACAAGCTTCCGTCCCTTGATGCCGAATTTGAACGGCAGAGAAAGGAACTTGAAAAGGAGCACAAGAGATGGCGTTTCGTGGCAGAAATGGAAGAAGGCAGGTGCAAGGTGTCTCTCAAGGCGGTGGACAGCACGCATTCGTCCTACACTCTTGACGGATCGAATAATATTGTCCTTCTCACTACAGAGAGATACAACAGGCACCCTATGCTCATTCAGGGCTATGGGGCCGGAGCCGGTGTGACTGCGGCCGGTGTATTCGCAGACATTATGAGTATAGCTAATATTTAAAGAATAATATATGAAGGCAGCAATTGTAGGTGCGAGCGGTGCGGTTGGACAAGAGTTCCTCCGCGTATTGGAAGAAAGAAATTTTCCGATAGACGAATTACTTCTTTTCGGCTCTTCGAGAAGTGTAGGCACAAAATACAGATTCAGAGGCAAGGACATCGAAGTCAGGCTTCTTCAGCACAATGATGATTTCAAAGGGGTTGATTATGCATTCGTTTCGGCCGGCGCTTCCGTATCAAGGGAGTTTGCGGACACCATCACCAAGTACGGAACCGTGATGATAGACAACTCAAGCGCCTTCCGCATGGACAATGACGTTCCTCTGGTGGTCCCGGAGTGCAATGCTGAAGACGCTCTGGTGCGACCGCGTAGTATTATTGCCAATCCGAACTGTACGACTATCATGATGGTGGTGGTACTCAAGCCGATAGAGAAGCTCTCGCATATCACCAACATCCATGTGGCAAGCTATCAGTCAGCCTCGGGCGCCGGAGCGCAGGCCATGGCGGAACTCCAGCAGCAGTACCGGCAGATCGTAAACGGGGAAGAAGTTACCGTGAATAAATTTGCGTATCAGCTGGCATATAACGTGATTCCACAGATAGATGTATTCATGGACAACGACTACACCAAAGAGGAAATGAAAATGTTCAATGAGACCCGAAAGATTCTCCACTCGGATGTCAGGTGCTCCGCTACATGTGTGAGGATATCGTCTCTGAGATCCCATTCCGAGGCCGTGTGGCTCAGTACCGAAAAGCCACTCGAAGTGGCACAGGTAAGGCGTGCTCTTGAAGAGGCCCCCGGCGTAACGCTGCAGGACGACCCGTCCACCCAGACCTATCCGATGCCGCTTTTCACCGGAGGTAAGGATGACATATACGTCGGACGTATCCGCAAGGACATAGCCTCGGACAATGGCATCACACTCTGGCTTTCAGGAGATCAGATAAGGAAAGGAGCTGCGCTCAATGCAGTGCAGATAGCCGAATATCTTATTTCAAAGTCGGAATAATGACGGCTCTGCCCTTCATCCCGTCTGCGCAGATGCTTAGGTCGTCAGGGAACCTGACATGTCTTAAATACTGACTTTCGAATTCGGCCGGAAGGGCGTCCAGATAACTGAAATCACACGCTTCACCCTTACGCGAGTAAGGGTTTATATTGGCGTATCCGGCATTGAACGAGGTCATGTTCTGGAAGAAGTGGGTTCCTTGACTTGGGTCTATCCTGAAATTCTCGAGACAGCACTCCACTATCAGTTTAGCCTCTGAAATATCGCTCCACTGCACCGGAACGCCGAGTGAAGGTATGCTCGAACCCCATCTGCCGAATCCTATAAGCACATATCCTCTCCCCTGCTCCCTCATCTTGACGTTCAGAGCCGTGACTTCCTCCGCCATTTCTCTTGTCTTGAGAATATCGAAGGTATCCTTTTTAAGATAGATTACATCCCGCACTCCTTTTATCCAGCCGGGACCGATAGCGCATTCAGAATTCAGAATGGCACCGTCCATATCGATGCTCCCCCAGTCCACCTGACTGTTGAGTCCGTCAGTGGAGATTGGTCTAATCTGCAGTACATTGAAAATCGCTGTCGAAGCGCTGTCGTCAAGGTTGGCAGCAAATTCTATTTCCACTCCGCACTTGACTTCTTTCTCTGTGATTTCCAGCAGCTTGCACAGGATATCGGCAAGCGGGAAGGTGTTGTATTTCAGAACATGTGCGAACGTGACAAATTTTGGTCCCTGCGGAACCGGAGAATCCACCATCCGCATGTTCTCATAGTCCCATGTGGACACTACTTTGCTGAATGAGCGGAATTTGCCGCAGTCAGAGACGGGAATTCTTTCCAAGTTGACGGCGTCATCTACGGAAGTCTTGAATTTGTCCGGCTGAAGATTCAGTGCAAACATGGTCTGCTGCGTCTCTTTCATCGTCAGGTCCGGTGTAGAAGTCTGGAGTACGTTCTTCGGGAATTTTGGAGAGAACCGGAGCACCTGATCTCCGTCCACCACCGCTTTGCCGAGCCCGTATGCAAGTTTGACGACTCCGTCTTCCGGACGTTCATATCCGAGCGGATAGAAATTGACGGATCTGGCGACACCTGACATGGTCGGAAAGAAATACCCTTTGTCTTCGCTGCCGCAAATCTCCTGGAGCACAATTCCCATTCTCTCTTCCGAAAGGACGTTCGAAGTGGAAGTTATATATCCTCTTGACGAGGCGAAATACACTGACGCATAGACGCTCTTTATAGCCTTCGAAAGCAGTCTCAACTGCTGATCCTCATTTTGCGTATGAGGAATCATGTATGTGGAATAAACTCCGGCAAAAGGCTGATAATATGAGTCTTCCAGTTTGGAAGACGATCTTACGGCAAGAGGCGTCTTCACATTCCGTATAAATACCCTGAGAGCCTCCGTAAGGTCGGAAGGCAGCGTGGACGCCACAAACTCGGACAGGATTTCCCCGTCTGATATGTCCGAGTTGATGACATATTGAAGACCGTTGTCTATGATGAATTTGTCGAAATATTCAGTGGTGATGACAAGGGTTCTCGGGACAAGCACCCTGACATCTTCCCATTTGTCGTACAGATTGTATTTCTGCAGAATATGATTCAGGAATGCAAGTCCGCGCGCTTTGCCGCCCATGGAGCCGTCGCCGAGTCTGGCAAACCAGATGGTATCGTTGTATGTCTCCGGGTCAAACTTGGCCACCAAACCGAGCCCCTGGCTGATCCGGTAGTCGTGAATCACTCTCAAATTCATATCCCGGATCATATCCAGGTCAGTATCGGAATTGATTCTGATCGGACGGAACAAATCCGCTATGGCGAAAAGGCCTCTTCCGTAGAGCCATCGGGAGATATAGTTCTTGTCAGCGAAATACTTCAGTCCTTCATCGCTGATGCTCCGTATAATCTGCTCAAACTCATACAGATTACGTGCTCTGGCAATGACGTCTCCGGTCTTGGGATTGGTGACGACAAAGTCCCCGAATCCAAATTCCCGGCCTATGTATTCGCTCACTTGATGGGTAAGCGTCTTGGAGGTCTTCTTCACGAATCCCACTCCCAACTGATCCGCCACCGCCCTCATGCTTTCCTGCGAAGACTGCATCAAAAACGGCATCGTAGGGTTGTCTTTTTTGATGAGACGGCACAAATCCACGCCGGCGTCAATCTTTTCCGTAGTTGAAGAGTCTCCTTTGTGGATTACGAATCCCACATCGGAGATTACACCCAGAATATTGCTTTTGTACCGTTCATAAAGCGATACCGCCTCATCGTAGCAGGTGGCCATGAGAATTTTAGGGCGGGCACGTTTGCGCATATACTGCTGCTGCTCGTTGAGCGCATCCTTTATGGACTCCATATTCTGCTGGAGCACCAGTTTATAAAGCAGCGGCAGATAAGTGGAATAGTACCGGACCGAATCTTCTACAAGCAGGATAGCCCTGACTCCCATGTCCAGAATGTCGTGGTCGGCATTGAGTTTATCCTCGAGAAGCTTGATAATGGCAATTATCACGTCAGTACTGTTGTTCCAGTAGAATACGTAATCTATGTTCGATCTGTCCCCCTTTTCGATGAACGAATAAATCTGTTTTGAAAACGAGGCGAGAAGGACTATCGGCGTATTCGGGCTCAATGACTTGGCCTGTTGCGAAAAGTCGAACACGTCCAACTCGCCTACATTGAACATAGTAAGTACCAGGTCGAAATGATGCTCTTGGTCTTTTATCAGTTCCATAGCATCAATTGTGGATTCCACCCTTTCTATGGAAGGCGGGTTGCTGAGGTTGAGATCTGCATATTCCTTGCTTATCTGCGCTTCGATGTGACCGTCTTCTTCAAGAGAGAAACTGTCGTAGCTGTTGCATATCAGAAGAATTCTTCTGATTCTCTTGAGCATAAGCTGGTTGGTATCCTGACCTGGTTTCATGCGAGTATGTTATACGAGTCCCTGATCCACCATAGCGTTGGCGACCTTGATGAAGCCTGCTATGTTGGCACCCTTGACATAATTGATGTAGCCGTCTTCTTCCTTACCGTATTTCAGACAGGATTCGTGGATGGATTTCATTATGCGATGCAAATGCTCATCAACTTCCTCGGCCGTCCACTTCTGACGTATTGAGTTCTGTGTCATCTCAAGACCGGAAGTAGCTACACCTCCGGCATTGGATGCCTTGCCAGGTGAATACAGCAGCTTTGCACCCTGAATTACTGCGATAGCCTCCGGGGTGGTCGGCATATTGGCACCCTCCACGATGCAGAAACATCCTCCTTTGACGAGATTCTCCGCGTCATTCTTATCAATCTCATTTTGGGTGGCGCACGGAAGAGCTATGTCGCAAGGGATTCTCCATGGGCGCTCCCCCGGAAAATACTGGGCATGAGGGTATTTTTTGACGTATTCGCTTATCCTGCCGCGACGGATGTTTTTGAGTTCCAGAACGAAGTTCAGTTTCTCTTCGTCAAGTCCGTCAGGATCATACATGAAGCCATCAGAGTCAGAAAGAGTCACAACCTTGGCTCCGAGACTCATGGCCTTTTTGGCGGCATACTGCGCCACATTGCCTGCTCCGGAGACAAGTACCGTCTGTCCTTCGAAGGATTTACCCTGAAGGGCAAGCATTTCCTGAGCGAAATAGCATACACCATAACCGGTAGCTTCAGTGCGAAGACAACTTCCTCCCCATGCGATACCCTTTCCGGTGAGAGTTCCGGTAAACTCGTCGCGAAGCCGTTTGTACTGACCGAAGAGATACCCGATTTCCCTTCCACCGACGCCGATGTCTCCGGCAGGCACATCAGTATCAGGTCCTATATGTCTCTGAAGTTCAGTCATGAAACTCTGGCAGAAACGCATGACTTCCGCGTCCGACTTTCCTCTTGGGTTGAAATCGGATCCTCCCTTGCCTCCACCCATAGGGAGGGTGGTGAGAGAATTCTTGAATGTCTGCTCGAATGCAAGGAACTTCATGATGCTGAGGTTCACGCTTGCGTGGAATCGAATGCCTCCTTTGTAGGGGCCAAGAGCACTGTTCATCTGTACCCTGTAACCACGGTTGATGTGGATTTCTCCCCTGTCATCCGTCCATGGTACTCGGAACATAATCACCCTTTCGGGCTCAACCATCCTCTCAAGAATCTTGAGATCTATAAGGTAAGGGTACGCAGTTACGTAAGATGCTACGCTTTCTACGACTTCCCTGACGGCCTGATGAAACTCACTTTCACCAGGATTACGTGCGATGAGTTCAGACATGAACTTATCGACGTAGTTCGATGTGAATTTATCCATTGTTTGGAAACATAACTAACATCGCGAAAATATATAAAAGCCTCGAAAAATACAAGTAAAATATTACCTTAACCACATGTAGGTTCCGTCCCAGTAGTCCTTGAACTCTATGGTTTTGACAGTCTTCTTCGAGGTGAATACATGTTTTCTTACAGGGGTGAACCATTCGGCCTTCACATACGCTGTCTTGCCGGTATATTTGTCCACGATAGGCAGGAATTCCCATGTGCCGCCGATACGCGGACCTGTAACCCACACTCTTTCACCCGGAGCGTAAGTCTGGAATGTCGAATAGCCTTCGTCTGGTCCTGTGTAAACGTTACCGTGAACGTCGCGTCCGATTCCTTCTCCCCATGCCCGTTCCTGATACCAGCCAAGCTGATGTGCATGTGTACATTTTTCTGCCACGTCGATTGCCTGCTCGATGGAGCAAATATCATTAGGGCAGATGGTCGTGGATGTTTTGCCTTTAATCAGACCGAGTGCCTCCATGAAACTCATTGCCTCTTCTGCGGCAGGGCTGATGTCTTTCTTGTCAATGTATTTGTCCAGTCCATTATCGAATTCCGTGTAGGCATAGACACCCTGGTTTTCGATGTAACGCAATGCCTTGTAGAGGATTGCAGCCACATCCTGACGGGTGGCTTTGTCACTGTCCGAAGCAGATGCCGAAGGGATGTCGTTGATTCCAAGAGCAGCGCATTTCGCCACGAACTTGTCGCCGGACTGTTTCCTGCCGAGTTTGATTTCGCGGTCAAGAAGTTCCTCTACCAGGCGTACCGCGAGGGATTTCACTTGAATCAATGTCGCCTCTGCGGTGTAGTCTTTTCCGAGTACTTCGTCATCCAGAAGATCGTCGCACAAAGCGAAGTTTACGGAACTCTGGAAGTCAGTGCTCATCTTGGCGTCTGACTTGTATGGCAGGATGAACGTTCCCGGTTGCGTTATAGTTTTAAGTCTTGCCTCAGTTTCGAGGTTTTCTGTCTGCTCGGCCATGGCCTTTTTGAAATCTTCGTAATTCATTTCATTTCCGGTCGCTCTCCATGCAACTTTCGTAAAGTGCTTCTGGTCATATCCCTCTGACATGCCGCACCAGATGCAGCTGTACCACCATACGTGCTGGCCGGCGGAGTTTTTGCCTATATATGCCTGGTCATTGGCCAAAGGCTGTTCGAATATGTGCAGCGGGTAATCAAACTCCGTATATTTTATCTCGAAGGTATGCGCAGAGTTATGCTCGCATTCTCCGCAGTATTTGCATGAATAGTAGTACGACGTGAAATTCTCGCATGAATAAGCCTTGTAAATGTAGTCAGGAGAAGCTACTTTTTCCGTGAAGACATGATGCGTGCAGAAAGGTTTTGCGGCATCGGTTCCGGCTTTCTGAGCAGAGAACACGTCACCCTGATATGTCTTTATCGTGAACAATATCGGGTATGACCAGGTTCTCGAGGAAACCATTTTCATTACATTGTCGGCTTCCGATTCCGGAATGAATATCGTTGCCCTTTTATTCTGGCACAAGTAGCTGTTATACGGATGGTAAATACTTGTTGAAAAATCCCTGTCACCCTGATAGACATTACAGATGGTCCTGATGAACTCGGGTGCGTCCACTTTCGGGCTCAGCCATACTTCACGGATGTTGTAAGTTCCTTGTATGAAGTTGTTTACATCACCTGCGGCGCAATTCTGGATAAAATCGCTGTCAGTATCTACTATAATCTTTGTCACGCGCATGGTATTCTGTCCCTTGTATTCTCCATTATCGTTGGCATAGAATCGCGGTGCATACGAATCGTTGATGACAATCAGCGGCCAAGGATTGATATCAGGGCTGAGAGCATTGGCCTCAGCGATAGAATAGGCCTTGCGGGACCTGCGGTAAGAGTCTTTGTTCAGTTCATAATCTGATTTCATTTTCAATGCGG
>HF986330.1:2891-4973 GCA_000432655.1 Bacteroides sp. CAG:1060 | reverse complement strand
AACCATCGTTTCTATAGATATGAAATATGGGGTACTTGGCTTCACTTTCGCCTCTTTTCCATTGACGGTAATCTTGATTCTGCTGCCGTCGATGCCATAGTCATTGTTCTTGAAATAATAGTCGGTCTGGTATTTTCCGCTCGGGTTTACCATCACCTTGAATACGGCTTTGTAGTCAAATCCGCTCTTGAAGAGCATCTCGCCGCTGTCTTTCTCCACGAAATCGCCGATATAGTCCGCTTCCATAATCTGGACATCCCCGGTAGGGACAAGGTCACCATATTCAGTAGTTGCCGAAGTCGCCTGAACATCCCGCGCGTCCCAAAGGTCCGTTCCCGGTTTCGGGACCGGAATGACCAGGTCAATACTCTTGATTTTCGGTTTGTCCTGTGCTGATGCCGTCAGCGGCAGTAGGATCCCTGCCATTGACAACATTGTGATAATCATATATTTAGCTGTATGTTTCATGATCGTTGTAAGTTGTTTTATTCGGTATCTACGAAGATAAGTCCTGCAGGATATACATACTGGTTGTTCTCCCATTTGACCTGCATGTAAGGACAGGTCATCATATCCGGGTAAATTTCCATAAGGAAGTCATCCTTCAGTTTGGAATTCAACTTCAAGTTCTTGAGGCTCTTGCAGTTGTCGAATGTAAACTCTCCTATTTCCGTCACATTGGAAAGATCGAGGGAAACCACACCGCTGTCGGAAAATACGTGACTGCCGACTTTGGTTACACTGGCGGGAATGTTTAGGGTAGTGAGTTTGGTGCAGTTCTCGAACATGCCGTCTTTGAGTTCCGTAAGGTTCTCAGGCAGGGTCACGCTCGTGAGATTTGTACAGCCGCTGAACATGTCATAACTTGTAAGTCCCACATAACGGGGAAGTTTGATACTCTGAAGGCTGGTGCAGTTCTGAAAACATCCATGCAGTTCATCTATCTTGTCGCTCTCGAAAACGACTTTTTTCAGATTCTTGCAACCATAAAAGGCTGAACCCTGAATGATTTTCACCGATGCCGGAATCACGATTTCGCTGATGTCGGTCTCCCTGAGTGCAGCGTTCGATATTTCTGTCAATGTTGACGGCAGTTTGATTGATTTTATGGATTTTCCCCAGAAAATATCACCGCGCATTTCCGTGACAGGGATTCGCTTGCCCTTGTAGTTGATATAGTCCGGCATGACGATGTCCTTACCTGCTACAGCGGTGTTCACGGCCTCGGAAGCGAAGGCAAAACCCTTGCTTGCGTGGACTATGTAGATGACGCCGCCGATATCAACGGTTGCTCCGGAAGCGTTCTCGCTTACGATGGTTCCGCTCTGGCTTGATCCGGAGGCTGAGATACTTTGTTTTACCGGCTTCGGATCCCACTTGGTCATAGTCACCTTGGTAGCGTTCTCATATCCGCCATGTTTCTGGAAATACTCCTTTGTCTCGTCATTGATGAGTCCTTTGACAGTGAAAAATGGTGATATTGAGCTTTTTATGAGAGTCTTATACTTATCGCCCTCGAGAATGGACGCGATCTTGTCGTGCAATCCGTTTATTACCCATTGAGGAGAATCGCTGTCGTACTCGCTCCTGACTTCTGCCATCAATTCTACAAGTTTGTTCAACTCGTTGGCGCGTGCATAGAGTTCGCCTTCCACATTTTCCAATCTGGCATGTGCAGGAGTTAGAGTCTTGAAATAACCGTTCTTGAAGCAATCCTCGAGCAACAAGTACTCATCCGCCAGACTCTTGTTGTTCAAGTTGAAGATATTCGGCTGTTTTCCGGACCAGTTCACCTGCGCGTCAGGGCTCTGAGGCGGCATGCTTGGTTTTACCGTAAGCGTTCCGTATGCTGCCTCTACGGGATATCCGAGCGGAGCGAAAAGTGCCGTGTGCTCATTTGGAAGTTTTACTGTAGGTGCCTCATCTTCCATTTCAGGAACATTTCCCATCATTGCGTCGTACTGTTTCTGAAGAGCTTTGTCCCTGTCGGAAGTCTTGCTGCCGGTTGTTTGTTTCTTGACAGACTGAGCCGTCTTTACTATTTGTTTGCCGATTTTGTCTCCGATGCTCTTGAGACCTTCT
>HF986330.1:0-2824 GCA_000432655.1 Bacteroides sp. CAG:1060 | reverse complement strand
ATGCCGTGCATAGGATAAGAATATTTCTGGTTTTCATTTGTAATGATTGTTGATCTTCTAAGATTACCAACGCATCCCCAAATTTACAAAAAAATCGGAACTGCTCGGTAGTTTGGTGCTTTAAATCCGAAAAAAATTTGTATGTTTGTGCGGATGCTCAGAAGAAAAATCATGACCCTGGCCTGCGTTCTGGCTTATCTTGTGGTCTTCGCCCATTCGGCGATAGCCCATGAGCATCATCGTATGTGCCGAGGTGGAGCGCTGACATCTGAAAGCAGCGAAACGCATCATGATCCTCATTACGGAAGTTGCGAGACTCTCAACACTTTCCTTCTGGATACAGACTATGCGAACGACCTTGTGGTTGACTGTAACCCGGTGTTCATGCCGGCTGCATCCCTGTCAGAGTTTCCGCCGCAGTCGTTTACAATTCTACCGGTACAGTTTCTTTATCTTGAGATATTTAGGGAACCATTGATCCCTGGAGCCAATTCTCTAAGGGCTCCTCCTGCCATATAATTCCACAGTACGGGAGCACCAGGGGCGTCTCCCGAAGTGATTATAGCAGTTATATTTCAAGATCCAAAAAATGAAAAGAATATTAGCCATTATGGCAACGGCGGCGCTGGTGTGCACAGGCTGCCACAATCATGGTGAAGAACATCATGAGGATGAACATGCGCACTCTCATAGTTCCGTTCAGGTAGTAACCTGCGCAGAAGGGGTGGAATTATTTGCAGAAAGTGCTGAAATCGAGAAAGGGGAAGAATGCCTGCTCACAGCTTATTTTACTTCCCTTGACACATTCAAGCCATGCTCCGGAACGGAAGCGGAACTGGTATTCGCGGGAATTGACGGTGAAGAAGCCGTCCACGGCGAGTACGTGCGTCCGGGAGTATTTCATTTTGAGTTCGTTCCCGGTGCGGATGAGGGCGTACTGAAACGCATCACCTTTGGCGGCAGAGAGTTTGACTGCAGCAATGCATCGCACACGCACTTCCCTACCGCCAATGTCGTAAGCTTCAACAGGGAGCAGAGTTGGATGGTGGATTTCGCCACTCAGAGGGCCACACTTGAAAAGCTCGGAAATGTCATCAATACGGTAGGTCTGGTATCAAGCACCCAGACCGAAGAACGTACCGTTGTGGCAAGGACCGGCGGTGTTGTAGGTTTGGCGGGACGTTATGTGCTTCCGGGAATGCCTGTGAGAAAGGGAGAAGCACTCTTTCACATCAGCACGGACGGAATGTCCGATTCCAATATGGAAGTCCGTTTCGCTACGGCAAAGGCCGAATATGAGCGCACCGAAGATGAATACGAGCGCAAATTGTCCCTTTCAGGAGACAATATTGTCAGCAAGGCAGAACTTGCCCAGGCCAAAAGCGCCTATGATGCAGCCAAAGCCGAATATGACAATCTGGCCAAATACTTCCAAAACGGTGCATTCTCCGCTATTTCAGACATCGATGGCTATATCGATGAAGTCTATGTCTCCAACGGAGATTATGTGGAAGCCGGACAGAAGCTCGCATGCGTGTCACACTACAGTCGGTATCAGGTGACGGCCAAAGTGCCATCAAAATACGCATCAGAGTTGAATCATATTGAAGATGCGGTGTTTACTGATGCCGCTGGTAATATTTTCAGACTCCGTGACATTGACGGACGCCTTATAACAGCTGGACGCAGTGTAAGCATGGAAAATCCACTTATTCCGGTGACGTTTGAAGTCGGAGGAAAGCTCGGAGTTGTTCCGGGAAGTTTCGTGGATATGCGGATTGTTACGAAATCTGCGGATCCGGTGCTCACGACGGACAGCCGCGCTATTGTCGAAGAGTCCGGGAACTTCTTTGTTTACAAGCAGTTGAATCCGGAATTATATCAGAAGGTTCAGGTATCCATAGGTGCCACCGACGGACTCAGAACCGTAATAAATTTCGGGCTGCAGGAGGGTGATATCATAGTTTCCAAAGGGGCGGTAATACTTAAGCTGGCCCAGGCGGCGGGGACCCTTGACGCCCATTCCGGTCACGTTCACTGATAAAACCCGGCACTATGAATTGGTTGAATGATATAATTCATTTCTCCCTTAAGAACCGCTTACTGGTCATTTTGGGAGCAGTTTTGATAATCGCCGGAGGTTTGTGGAGCGCCAATCGTATAGATGTGGACGTATTTCCCGACCTCACGGCACCGACCGTCGTGATTATGACTGACGCGAGCGGAATGTCGGCAGAAGAAGTCGAGAGGCTGGTTACGTTCCCGGTGGAGACCGCAGTCAACGGCGCTGCCAATGTAAGACGTGTCCGCTCTTCATCGATGTACGGTTATTCCTTCGTATGGGTGGAATTTGACTGGGGAATGGACGTATTCAGAGCCAGGCAGATTGTATCCGAGAAACTTGTCACCCTTGGAGAGTCCCTTCCGGACAATGTGACTCCGGTACTTGCACCGCAGTCCAGTGTCATGGGCGAAATAATGTTCATAGGAATCCAGTCTGACAGCACTTCCATGATGGACCTTCGCGACATTGCCGACTGGGTCATCAAACCTGCAATTCTTGCTACCGGAGGCGTGTCTCAAGTGACGGTTCTCGGTGGAGACGAAAAGCAGTATCAGATTATAGCGGATCCGCTGAGGATGGAGGCATACGGAGTTACCATGTCTGACCTTGAGGCCGTGGGTAAGTCTCTTAGCACCAATTCCGAGGGAGGAATCATAAGGGACCGGGGCAATGAATATGCCCTGCGAGGCATTTCCCGGACCACGGACTTGGATGAACTCGGGGCCAGCATCGTCAAACTGGGACCAGACGCCCCTATAT